>NZ_JBFUEP010000027.1:0-58217 GCF_056403895.1 Pedococcus sp. P2_E5 | reverse complement strand
CCAGGGGCTGGACGACGGGCGCGAGGCGGTGCGCGGTGCTGCGTGGGTGGTGCGGGCTCGACCTGGTCAGACCAGGCCGACCACGATCAGGGTCATCAGGGCGATCAGCGTGATCGCACCGAGGAAGAGGCCGCCGCCGATGTCGGACTGGGTCTCGGCGTAGGGGCGGTCGCTGTGCAGGTAGTCGTGGGGGTACTTGGCGTGGCCGCGCGAGTGGCGGCCGGCGCGCTCTGCGGCGCGGGTTCGGGTTCGGGTGGTGGAACGGGTCATGTCACTCACTCCTTTCAATACGCTACGTACCGTATCGTATCTCATTGGGATGAGGCAAACCGCGATGAGTTCGCCGACCGGTCCGGGTCGATACTGGTGACCCGAGGAGGACCTGTGACGGACCGAGCGCATCCCGATGCGACACGCAACCGGCTGAGGTGGAGCGACACCTTCATGCCCACGTTCGTGCAGCTGCTGGCGAACGTGCTGCTCGTGTCGGTCATCAACTTCACGGTCTGGTTCGCCATCACCTTCTTCGTCTACCTCGAGACGCGGTCGGTCTTCGCGACGGGCATGATCGCCGGCATCTTCCTCGTGGCCACGATGCTCACCGGGATCTGGTTCGGCAGCCTGGTCGACCACCACTCGAAGAAGGCCGTCATGCAGGGGTCGGCCCTGGCCTCGCTGGTCTTCTATGCCGCCTCGTTCGGGCTCTACCTCGTGACGCCGCGCGAGGAGTTCACCGACCCGACGAGCGTGCGCCTGTGGGTCTTCGTGGTCCTCCTGATGACCGGCATGATCGCGGGCAACCTGCGCACGATCGCCCTGCCGACCGTGGTCACCGCGCTCGTCCCCGAGCACCAGCGCGACCGCGCGAACGGGCTCGTCGGCACCACCTCGGGGGTGTCGTTCCTCGTCACCTCGGTGATCAGCGGCCTGCTCGTCGGCGCCAACGGCATGTTCGGCGTGCTGGTCCTGGCCCTCGTCGTGATCGGGCTCGCGCTGGTGCACCTGCCGTTCGTGAAGCTCCCCTCGCACGTCGACTCGGCGGCCGACGGCGGCGACCACAAGGTCGACCTGGCGGGCACCGTGAAGGTCGTCCGCGGCATACCGGGCATGCCTGCGCTCATCGTGTTCTCGACGATCAACAACTTCCTCGGCGGCGTGTTCATGGCCCTCATGGACGCCTACGGCCTGTCGATGGTGTCGGTGCAGACGTGGGGCCTGCTCTGGGGCGCCCTGTCCGGCGTCCTGATCATCACGGGGCTGCTGATCACCCGCACCGGCCTGTCCTCCAACCCGGTGCGACTCATCCTGCTCCTCAACGTCGCGATGTGGACGACGACCGTGGTCTTCCCAATGCGCAACTCGATCATCTGGCTGGCCGTCGGGATGGTCGTCTACATGGCACTGATCCCGTACGTCGAGGCCTCCGAGCAGACGGTGCTCCAGAAGGTCGTCCCCTACGAGCGGCAGGGGCGGGTCTTCGGGTTCGCCCAGAGCGTGGAGCAGTCCGCCTCGCCGCTGACGGCGTTCCTGATCAGCCCGCTGGCCCAGTTCGCCTTCATCCCGTTCATGACCGACGGGGTCGGAGCGGACTGGATCGGTTCGTGGTTCGGCACCGGGCCGACGCGCGGCATCGCCCTGGTCTTCGTCCTCGCCGGACTGCTGGGCCTGGCGCTGACGACCTACGCGCTCACCAGCCGCTTCTACCGCCAGCTGCGCGACCGGTATGCCGCGGCGCCGGCAGCCGTGCCACAGCAGGCTCCGGCGCCCTGAGTTTGAAGGATCCGCAGGACCAGGGCCCCGACGATCCTTCAGACTCGCGCGGTCAGGCGGTGCCGCCGCCGACGTCCCCGTGCGGGACGGGCTGACCCAGGCGGCCGGCCTGGTAGTCCTCGAAGGCCCTGCGGACCTCGGCCTCGGTGTTCATGACGAACGGGCCGGCCCACGCGACGGGTTCGCGGATCGGGAGGCCACCGAGCACGACGACGTCCAGTCCCGCGGCATACCGCTCCTGCTGGGTGCGGGCCGAGGACAGCTGGATCGCGTCGCCGGGTCCGAAGACGGCGAGCTGGCCGGGGCCGACCGGCGTCTGGTCGGGGCCCACGAAGCCGTCACCGCTCATGACGTAGACGAGGGCGTTGAAGTCCCGCCGCCACGGGAGGGACAGCTCGCCGCCGGGAGCCACGGTCGCGTGGACCATCGCCATGGGGGTGTGGGTGGAGCCGGGACCCTGCACTCCGCCGACCTCGCCGGCGATGACGCGCAGCAGCGAGCCGCCGTCCGCGGAGGTGAGCAGGCCCACCTCACTGGAGCGGAGGTCTTGGTAGGCCGGTGCCTTGAGCTTGTCGACCTTCGGCAGGTTGACCCACAGCTGGAACCCGTGGAAGAGGCCACCGCTGACCACGAGGTGCTCGGGCGGGGCCTCGATGTGCAGGATCCCGGATCCGGCGGTCATCCACTGGGTGTCGCCGTCGGTGATCGTGCCGCCGCCGCCGAACGAGTCGTGGTGGTCGAAGATGCCGTCGATGATGTAGGTGACCGTCTCGAAGCCACGGTGCGGGTGCCAGGGAGTTCCCTTGGGCTCGCCGGGCGCGTACTCGACCGCACCCATCTCGTCCATGTGGATGAACGGGTCGAGGTCGCGCAGGTCGACGCCGGCGAAAGCGCGCTTGACCGGGAATCCCTCCCCTTCGAGTCCGCTGGGGGCGCTGGTCACGGACCGGACGCGGCGCTGCTCGGCGATGGCGCCGGGCGCGGGGACGCGCGGCAGGACCGTGAGGTCGGCGACGGAGACAGCAGGCATGGTCACTCCCGATCTAGTTCGAATTTCAACTATCCCGTAGAACCAGCGCGGGCGTCAACCCATTCCCCCCACCGGTCGCCGACGACGAAGCCCGGCCGCAGGCGTGCTGCTGACCGGGCCTCGGGTGTCGTCAGACCTGCGGGCGACGGTCCCCGCGGTCGGCCTCCCCGCGGTCGGCCTCCTCGCGCTCGGCCTCCTCGCGCTCGGCCACCTCGCGGTCGGCCTCCTCGCGCTCGCCGATGCGGTCCTCGTCGGCCGCGTCGCGACGGGCGTCCCCCCGGCCGTCGCCACCGTCCGCCCGGCCGTCGCCAGCTCGGTCAGCCTCCACCGTCTCGGTCTCCGTCTCGGCTTTCCCCTCGGACACGTCGACGTCGGGGTCGCGCTCGTCCGCCCGCCGAAGCTGTTCGTCGCGGTTCTCGCGCGCCGCCTCGGCATCCTCGGCCCGTCGCTGGGCCTCCGACTCGAGCTGGACCGCCCGGGCCTGCTGCTCCTGCGCCTCGGCCCTGGCCTTCTGGGCCTGCGCCTGGGCCTCGGCGGCCGCGGCGTCCCGCTCGCGGTGGTCGCGGTCGTGCTGCCCCGCCTCGGTCCGCAGTTCCGCCGCTTCTTCGCGACGGGTTTCGAGCTGGCGGCTCCTGTTCATCATGACGAGCCAGGCGACGACAGCCACGACGACGACGATGACGATGATCCAGACGATGGGTTTCATGAGCCCTCCTGGGTTGGGCCGGAACGGGGTCCCCGGCACTGGCAACCTAGGGCAGGTCCGCTGCCACGTCCACCTCGCGCCCGCGCGTTTGCGCAGGTCAGCGCGCTGGAGGAGGTCTCAGCTCCGGTGTCGACCCTCCGTCGGGGCGGGGTCGGAACCGCCCTGACCACGCGGCTGGGTGGCCCGAGCAGTGGCATCGAGGACGTCGGTGAGGAACCGCAACACGAGCTCCTGGTCCGCCCGGCTGTACGCACCGATCGCGGCCTGCATCTCCCCCGCCAGCGGACCGAACACCTGGCGACCGACCGCCATCGCGTTGTCGGTCATCTCGATCGCCACCCGCCGACGGTCGCTGCTGGCGTGGGTGCGTTGCACGTGGCCGACGCCCTCGAGCCGGGTCAGGAGGGCCGAGGTCGCCGGAGCGCTGAGGTTGAGCGCGGCGGCCAGCTCGGTCGGCGTCAGGTGGACCCCCGCGCGCCCGGCCTCCATGACGTGCCCGAGCGCCACCAGGTCGGTCCGGTGCATCCCGACGGCGCCGCCATGGACATCGATGTAGCGGTCCATCGCGGTGGTGAAGGATCGGAGGGCGTCGATGATCGCCGAGGACACGGCGTCGCCGGCCGGGCCTCGCTCACGAGGACGCGGGTACCCGGGGTGGCGAGTGCTCATGGGGTGAGTGTAGTGTTTCCATCGTGGAACTATTCCAAGATGGACAGGATCGCCACCACGCCGCGTCCCGCGGCCTCGACCACGGCCTGTTCGGGCCGCTCGGGCGCGCGCTCGGACGGTTGAACGGACCGCGCTCGAAGTGGGTGGTCGTCGCGCTGGCCATCGTCGTGTCGGGAGCGGCCTTCGCGTTCGCCGGGGAGCCGGCGCCGGTCGCCACCACGGCTGCGTCGCTGCCGTCGAGCGCCGAGGCCGCCCGCGCCGCCGCTTTGCGCGAGAGCCTGCCGTCGAGCGGCGTCGCGTCCGCCGTCGTCGTCTACACGAGGCCTGGCGGCACTCTGAGCCAGGCCGATGCGCAGGCCCTCCAGGGGTCCCGAGCACGTGTCGTCGACGCCGTCACCCCATGGGCGCCGAACGCGCCGACCGGTGCCGGCGAAGGTGCCGGAGCAGGTTCCGGTGCAGCTGCGACTGCGCCCCAGCTCTCGCCGGACCGGTCTACCGCGCTGGTCGTGGTGCCGCTGCGCGCCGACCTGGCGGATGCCGAAGTGTCCGAAGCCGTGGCTGCCCTGCGGTCGGCGGTGGCGGCCGACCTGCCCGACGGGGTCACCGCCGTCGTCACCGGAGGTCCGGCCTTCGCCGCCGACATCGGCGCCGTCTTCGACGGTGCGGACATCCGACTCCTCGGGGCGACCGCAGCGGTGGTGGCCATCCTGCTGCTGCTCACCTACCGCAGCCCATGGCTGTGGCTCGTGCCGCTGACCGTGGTCGGCACCGGCGACCAGGTCGCGAGCAAGGTAATCGCCCTGCTGAGCCGAACCACCGACCTGCGCGCCGACGGCGCCGTCACCGGTATCACCTCCGTGCTGGTGTTCGGGGCCGGGACCAACTACGCCCTGCTGCTCATCGCCCGCTACCGCGAGGAGCTGCGCCGCACCGAGGACCGCCACGAGGCCATGCGTGCGGCCTTGCGCTCCGCCGCGCCGGCGATCCTCGCCAGCGGTGGCACCGTGATCCTCGCGCTCCTCAGCCTCGGCCTCGCCGACGACCCGTTCGCCCGGTCCCTCGGGTATGCCGGTGCCGTGGGCATCGCCATCGCCCTCACCTATGCACTCCTCGCCCTCCCGGCGACCATGGTGCTGTTCGGGCGCCGACTCTTTTGGCCGTTCGTGCCGCGGGTCGGCACGCTCGACCCCAGTCACGCGGGAGTGTGGAAGCGGCTCGGGGAGGCGGTGACCCGTCGACCGGTCGTCGTGGGCGTCGCCTCGGTCGCTGTGCTGGTGACCCTGGCGTTGGGCGGCACCAGCCTGTCGATCGGCCAGTCACCCCAGGAGCAGTTCCTCGACAAGCCCGAGGCCGTGGTGGGCCAGGAGCAGCTGGCGCGGGCCTTCCCAGCCGGCACGAGCGAGCCGGCTGTCGTCATCGCCGACCGGGCCGCCACCGACGCCGTGGTCAGCGCCGCCAGGACCGTGCCGGGAGTCCAGGACGTCCGCACCGCCGGCGGCGACTCCCGGCTGGTCCAGCTCGACGTGGTGCTGACCGCAGACCCGGGCACCACCGCTGCCTTCGACCAGGTGGGGGCCCTGCGTGCTGCGGTCCACGCCGTCCCGCGTGCCGACGCCGTGGTCGGCGGCGCGGACGCGGAGGCACTCGACGCCCGCACGACGACCGAAGGAGACCGGCTGCTGCTGTTCCCACTCATCCTCGGGATCGTCCTGGTCGTCCTGTTGCTGCTCCTGCGGTCGGTCGTGGCCGCCCTGGTGCTGGTGACGACGGTCGTGGCCACCTATGTCGCGAGCATGGGCGCGAGCTGGTTCGCCTTCCAGCACGTCCTGGGCTTCCCGCCGCTCGACGTCAGCACCCCCCTGTTGGCCTTCCTCTTCCTCGTGGCGCTGGGCGTGGACTACAACATCTTCCTGGCCACACGGGCTCGCGAGGAGGCCGCCGGAGGCGTGAGCGCGCGCGAGTCGATCGTTGCGGCCCTGGCCGTCACCGGCGGTGTGATCACCAGCGCGGGCGTCCTGCTCGCCGCCGTCTTCGCCGTGCTGGGCGTGCTGCCCCTGGTGCAGCTGGCTCAGATCGGCGTCATCGTCGGCTTCGGCGTCCTGCTCGACACCCTGCTCGTCCGATCGGTGCTGGTCCCGGCTGTCGTGAGCCTCCTCGGCGAGCGGTTCTGGTGGCCGAGCCACCCCTTGGCCGCACACCGCCGACCCGCCCTGTTGGAACCAGAACTGCCGGATCTCCGGTAGTTCCACTTCCAACAGAGGGGGAAGGTCAGGTCGAGAGGCCGAGGTCGGCGACGGACTTCTCGCGCATCTCGACCTTGCGCACCTTGCCGGTCACGGTCATCGGGAACTCGTCGACGATCGTGACGTAGCGCGGGATCTTGTAGTGCGCGAGCTTGCCGGTCGCAAAGGCCCGCACCGCGGCGGCATCGAGCGGCTCGGCGCCCTCCTTCATGCGGATCCACGCGCACAGCTCCTCGCCGTACTTCTCGTCAGGCACCCCGATCACCTGGGCATCGAGGATGTCGGGGTGGGTGTAGAGGAACTCCTCGATCTCGCGGGGGTAGACGTTCTCCCCACCGCGGATGACCATGTCCTTGATCCGGCCGGTGATCTGCACGTAGCCGTCGTCGTCCATCACCGCGATGTCCCCGGTGTGCATCCACCCGTCGACCAGCACCTCGTCGGTCTTGTCCTGCTGCTCCCAGTAGCCGAGCATCACCGAGTAGCCCTTGGTGCAGAACTCGCCGGCCTCACCACGCGGCAGCGTCTCCCCGGTCGCCGGCTCGACCACCTTGATCTCCAGGTGCGGTCCGACGCGGCCGACCGTGCCGACCTTCTGCTCGAACGTGTCGTCGGTGCGGTTCTGGGTCGACACCGGCGACGTCTCGGTCATCCCGTAGGCGATCGTCACCTCCGTGATCCCGGCGTCGATGAGCTTGGTCATCATCGTTGCAGGACACGGCGATCCAGCCATGATCCCGGTCCTCACCGAGGAGAGGTCGTATGCCGCGAAGTCGGGGAGCGACCACTCCGCGATGAACATCGTGGGCACGCCGTAGAGCGAGGTGCACTTCTCGTCGGCGGTCGCCCTGAGCGTCGCGGCAGGGTCGAACCCGGGGGCAGGGATAACCATCGCGGCGCCGTGGGTGGTGCACGCGAGGTTGCCCATGACCATGCCGAAGCAGTGGTAGAACGGCACCGGGATGCAGACCCGGTCGGCCTCGGTGTAGCGGCACAGCTCGCCCACGAAGAACCCGTTGTTGAGGATGTTGCGGTGCGACAGGGTGGCACCCTTGGGGAAGCCGGTGGTGCCCGACGTGTACTGGATGTTGATCGCGTCGTGCGGGTCCAGGCTCGACTGCACCTGCGCGACCTGCTCCGACGTGACCTCGTCGGACCGGGCCAGCAGGGCATCCCACGATGCCTGTCCGAAGACGTAGGAGTCACGCACGCCCGGGCAGCTCCCGCGCACCTCCTCGAGCATCGCGACGTAGTCGCTGGTCTTGAACGACTCGGCGAGGAAGACCGCCGAGATGCCGGCCTGCTTCAGGACGAACTCCAGCTCGTGCGTCCGGTAGCTGGGGTTGATGTTGACCAGGATCGCGCCGATCGTGGCCGTGGCGTACTGCACCACCGTCCACTGCGCGCAGTTCGGCGCCCAGATGCCGACCCTCTCGCCCTTGTTTACCCCGGTGGCGAGCAGCGCACGGGCGAGCCGGTCCACCTCGGCCGCGAAATCGGCATACGTCCAGCGGATCCCCTGGGCCACGTCCACCAGGGCGTCGCGCTCACCGAACCGGGCCACGGTCGCAGCCAGGTTGTCGGGGATCGTCTGCTCGAGCAGCGGGACGTCGGTCTCGCCCACGGTGTGCGACAGCGTTGTCATGCCTGTCATCCCACCGCGCACACCGACATCCCACAACCCCGTGCGTCCGTTCGTCGGCGAACGGCGGGGTCGGCCAACAGAAGCCGGTGTCGACGCGCGGTCGGCTGCGGGTACCGTCCGTCGGGACATGAGCGCAACCATCCAGGCCACCAACCTCGCCGCCGGGCACGGCGCTCGAGCGCTCTTCGCGGGGCTCGACCTCATCGTGGCGTCCGGGGACGTCATCGGTCTGGTCGGCGCGAACGGCGCGGGCAAGTCGACGCTGCTGCGGCTGCTCGCCGGCGACCTGGAGCCCGAGGAGGGCTCGGTCGCACTGACCCCCGCGAGCGCGACCGTCGGGCACCTGCCCCAGGAACCGGAGCGCCGACCCGGCGAGACCGTGGCCGGGTTCATCGCGCGCCGCACCGGCGTGAGCCACGCCGAGGACACCATGAACGCCGCCGCCGAGGCGCTCGCCGACCCGGCGCCGGGCGCCGACGACCGGTATGCCGCGGCGCTGGAGACGTGGTTGGCGCTGGGTGGCGCGGACCTCGAGCAGCGCGCCGCCACCACTGTCGCCTCGCTGGGCCTGGGGGTCGACCTCGAGATGCCGATGACCGCCCTGTCCGGCGGGCAGGCGGCCAGGGCGGGGCTGGCGGCACTGCTGCTCTCGCGCTACGACGTGCTCCTGCTGGACGAACCGACCAACGACCTCGACCTCGACGGGCTCGAGCGGCTGGAGCAGTTCGTCGCCGGCCTGCGCAGCCCGGCCGTCATCATCAGCCATGACCGGGAGTTCCTGGCCCGCACCGTCACCCGCGTCGTCGAGCTCGACCTGGCACAGCAGCAGGTGGGGGTCTACGAGGGTGGCTACGACAGCTACCTCGCCGAGCGGGAGGTCGCGCGACGGCACGCGCGCGAGGAGTACGAGGAGTACGCCGACACCCGGGGACGGCTGCAGCAGCGCGCGGTGACCCAGCGCAACTGGATGGCGGTCGGGGTCCGCAACGCCCGTCGCAAGGCCACCGACAACGACAAGTTCATCCCGGCCTTTCGCGCCGAGTCGGCGGAGAAGCAGGCCGCCAAGGCCAGGCAGACCGAGCGGATGATCGAGCGCCTCGAGGTGGTCGAGGAGCCGCGCAAGGAGTGGGACCTGCGCATGACCATCGCCGCTGCGCCCCGCTCCGGATCGATCGTGGCATCGGCAGCGGGTGCGGTCGTGCGACGAGGCGACTTCACGCTCGGGCCGATCGACGTCCAGGTGGACTGGGCCGACCGGATCGTCGTCACGGGCGCCAACGGCTCGGGCAAGACGACGCTGCTCGGGGTCCTGTTGGGCACGATCCCCGTCGATGCGGGAACCGCCGGCCTCGGGTCGTCGGTGAGGGTCGGCGAGGTGGACCAGGCACGCGGGCTCTTCCTCGGGCCGCAGCCGCTGGCCCGGGCGTTCGCGGACGCCCTCCCGACCTGGCCCGACGCCGACGTCCGCACGCTGCTCGCGAAGTTCGGGCTGGGCGCCGAGCACGTGCACCGACCGGCCGACTCGCTGTCACCGGGCGAGCGCACCCGGGCAGCGTTGGCACTGCTGCAGGCCCGCGAGGTCAACCTGCTGGTCCTCGACGAACCCACCAACCACCTCGACCTGCCCGCCATCGAACAGCTGGAACAGGCCCTCGACTCGTTCGGCGGGACCGTCCTGCTCGTCACCCACGACCGCCGGATGTTGGCTGACGTCACCGCCACTCGTCGCTGGCACGTCGAGGACGGCCGCATCCGCGAGCGCTAGGCGAGCGTCGCGGCATACGGTCAGTCGCTCAGCTGAGGAACAGGTCGGGCGCCAGGCCCTCGTCCTTGCCCGTCATCGAGTACGCCGCGAAGTCGGCGACGCCGCGCGCCCGCAGCAGGTCCTCGTCGATGATCGTCTGCCCGTTGAGGCCCTGGCCCTCGGTGGTGAGGATCTCCCAGGCGGCGTCCGCCACGATGTCGGGCTTGCGGCTGACCTTGACCATCTGGTCGCCGCCGGGGAGGTTGCCGATCGCGTCGGTCGCGACCAGGGTCGCCGGCCACAGACAGGTGGACGAGACGCCCTTCTGGCCCAGCTCGTGGGCGAAGCCCAGCGCTGCGAGCGTCATCCCATACTTCGCCATCGTGTATGCCGGGTGGCCGGCGAACCAGCGCGGGTCCAGGTTGATGGGCGGTGACAGGGTCAGGACCTTGGGGTCCGGCGAGGCCAGCAGGTGAGGGAGAGCCGCCTTGGTCAGCATGAAGGTGCCCCGGACGTTGACGTCCTGCATGAGGTCGTAGCGCTTGGGGTCGAGCGTGGCGGTGGGGCTGAGGTTGAGCACGCTCGCGTTGTTGACGACGATGTCGATCCCGCCGAACGCGGCTGCCGTCTGCTCGACGGCCGCCGCGAGGGTCTCGTCGTCGCGCACGTCGCCCACCACCGCGAGCGCCTTGCCGCCAGCCGCCTCGATCGCCTCGGCCGCCGTGTGGATGGTGCCGACGAGACGCGGGTCCGCCTTGTCGGTCTTGGCGATGAGCGTGATGTTCGCCCCGTCGCGGGCGGCCCGCACGGCGATCGCGAGGCCGATGCCACGGCTGCCGCCGGACATGATGATGGTCTTGCCGGAGAGCGTCGTCATGGTTGCGAGCCTAGTTACCGCGCGGTAGCCCCGGTACCGGGAAGCCCCGTGGCCCTCGTCACGGTGAGCAGACCCCGGCTGTCCTAGCTCGTGATGTCCTTGCCCGCGAACCGGGCCCAGGCTGCCAGCCAGAACACCACGGCATACCCGGCGGCGGTGAAGAGGCCGCGGCCGATCTCGCCACCGGCCATCGGGTCGCGCAGGAGGTCGCCGAACGCCAGCCAGTGGTCGACCAGCAACCACGGGTGCAGCCAGCCCAGCTGCGGCACCGCGTCGAGGATCCACGACACGATCGTGAACACCATCAGCGCGATCGCGGCCGCGATCGGCACCTCGGTCAGGGTCGAGATGAACAGGCCCACGGCGGCAAGTCCGGCGAGCCCGGCGGCGAGGTAGAGCATGACGAGCACCACGCGCCATACCGCTGCGCCGAAACCGATCTGCGTGCCCGACAGGGTGGTCAGCGGGCCGGTGCCGAAGAGCGCGATGCCGATCACTGCGCCGGGCAGGGCCACGGCGGCGATGCCCCACACGGCGCCGATGCACAGCGACGCGAACTTCACGAGGAGCAGGCGGGTGCGGTTCACCGGGACCGTGAGGAGGTAGCGCAGGGTGCCGAGGTTGGCCTCGCCCGCGATCGCGTCACCCGACAGCATCGACATGGCCAAGGGCAGGAACATCCCCATCTCGA
The DNA here is from genome assembly GCF_056403895.1 of Pedococcus sp. P2_E5. Taxonomy (NCBI): domain Bacteria; kingdom Bacillati; phylum Actinomycetota; class Actinomycetes; order Micrococcales; family Intrasporangiaceae; genus Pedococcus; species Pedococcus sp. P2_E5. Next base: position 46,842 of record NZ_JBFUEP010000027.1, on the reverse strand, counting down.
CACTCAGCGCCGCGAGGGGGACGAACAGGCCGTTGGCGGTGATCGACGAGAGGAAGTCGGGACCTTCTCCCGGCTGCGGCGCCGACACCTTGACGGCGATCGCCATGATGACGGGCACCGCGGCGAGAACGACGAGGCCGGCCTGGTTGCGGCGGCGGCCCGCGATGATGCGCAGCTCGGAGCGCAGCAGCCGCGTCGACAGTCGTCGTCCCCTCGGACGGGTGGGCACGTTGGCCGCGGCGGCGCCGACGCCCGCCACCTGCGCCTCAGCCGCTGACATCGAAGCCCTCCCCCGTGAGCGACACGAACAGGTCCTCGAGGCTCGGGGAGCTCGCGGTGAACGAGCGCACCCCGACACCGGCGCGAACGAGAGCGGCGACGATGGCCTCGGGTTCGAGCTCGCCCGGTATGCCGCGCACCTCACCCACGTGCGTGGTGACCGACTGGACGCCGAGACCGGTCAGCACCGCTGCGGCCTCCTCCGGCTGGGCGGTCACGAGGTGCAGCGTCACGATGCCCCCGCCACGCACCTCCGACGTGGTGCCCTGTGCGACCAGCCGCCCCTCGCGCATCACCCCCAGGTGGCTGCAGATCTGCTCGACCTCGGCCAGCAGGTGGCTGGAGACGAACACCGTCGTGCCGTCGGAGGCCAGGGACCCGATGAGCGAGCGCACCTCACGGGTGCCCTGCGGGTCCAGTCCGTTGGTGGGCTCGTCGAGCACGAGGAGGTCGCGAGGCGCGAGCAGCGCGGCGGCGATGGCCAGCCGCTGGCGCATGCCGAGCGAGTAGGCGCGGTAGCGCTTGCCGGCCGCGGCGGTCAGGCCCACCCGGTCGAGGGCGGTGCCGATGCGGGCCCGGGTCGTGCGGGGATCGGCCAGGACGTCGGCGGCGTCGAGCCGCACGAGGTTCGCCCACCCCGACAGGTAGGGGTGGAAGGCGGGGCCCTCGACGAGCGAGCCGACCCGGTGCAGGGCGATCGTGGCCTGCTGCGGGATGGCCATGCCCAGCAGGCTCCGGCTGCCCGCGGTGGGCTCGACCAGCCCGAGCAGCATCCGGATGGTCGTCGTCTTGCCGGAGCCGTTGGGCCCGAGGAAGCCGTAGACCGCACCGTGGGGGACGCGCAGGTCGACGTCGTCGACCGCGACCTGGGAGCCGAACCGCTTGGTCAGGCCTCGCGTCGAGATCGCGAGGCCCGTCTCGGGTGGGGCGCCCGGACCCGTGGAGGCCGTCGTCGCGGGCCGGGGCGAGCGGGTCGGTCGCCCCGCGGGCGCAGCCTGCTCGCCCGCCGCGGTGAGCTGGGTCATTTCGCCGCCAGCGCGGCATACACCCGCTCTGGGGCGACGGCGCCCACGGCGATCCGGCCGTCATCGGTGACCACCACGGTGAACAGGGTGCCCTGGAGGACTCGGCCGGCGCCCCACGAGCCGGACGCCTTCGGCAGCAGGCTCAGGACGCGCTGGAGCTGGCCCGCCATGTCGCCCTGGCTGGCCTTGGATCCAGAGGCCGAGGCGTCGGGCAGGCGCGACACCACGACGGCGGTCCAGCCGGTGCCCACGACCCTGGGCTTGTCACCCGCGGGGCTGGACCCCGGGGCGGTGGGCTTGGTCGCGGCTGCCCTGCCGGCGTCGCTGCCCAGGGTCGACTGCGTGACCTTGGTGCCGGGCGGCGGGTTGAAGACGAACTGACGGGCGGCCGGCTTGGCGAAGTCGACGTGGGTGAACCCGACCTCGAAGGCCGGGTTGGCCGTCTTGGTCGAGTACACCTGCACCCGCAGGGGCACGTGGTGGACGGCGTCGAGCGAGATCCGCACGGACGCGACCAGGCTGGCGGTGTCCTTGGGCTTGAGGACGAGGTCGTAGGCCTGCTGCCCCGCGACCACGGACGCGCCCGAGGTGGCGACGCTCGTGGTGGGCTCGATCGCGGACAGGGCCAGCTGGGCAGCCTCCTGCGGCGTCCTGGGCAGCTGCTCGGGGGTCGGGGCCCTGGTTCCCTCGGCCGGCTTGGCGCCCTCGCCCGTCTTGGTCCCCTCTGCGGGCAGCGTCGTGTGAGTGGCGGTCTTGTCCTTGCTGGACCACACCCACAGGTCACGACCGTTGCGGATCACGTCGGACTCGCCGAGGCTGCCCACGAGGGCCAGCCGCTGCTGCTGCGGCCCGGCGAGCCAGACCCGCCAGGTGTGGGTGCCCGAGACCAGTGAGGTCAGTGACGACGACCCGCCCTGCGTCGACCCGCCGAGGTTGATGTCGGGGAGTCCGAGGTTGGAGGTCTGGACCACGGTGCCGGACAGGCCCTTGAGGTTGGCCTGCTGCACGTCGACGAGCAGCTGCGCGGCCGACCGGGGCGGCAGGCTCGGGTCGGCACTGGCAACGTGGTTGGCCGTGAGCGCGACGGCACCGATGACGGCGAGTGCGGCGGCCGGCGCTGCCCAACGAGCGCCCGGGTGGTCCGTGAACAGGCTCATGGGTCCATCGTGCCGTGGGGGACCTGTGAGCTTTCTAAGGACCATGGGCTGGGGCTTGCGGGCTGGGGCGCGACTCTCGTGCCACAGTGGCGGGGTGCGGGTGCTGGTGGTGGAGGACGAGCCCCGGATGGCTGCTGCCCTGGCGAAGGGCCTTGCGGCAGAAGGGTTCGTGGTCGACACGGCGGCCGACGGCCCCAGTGGTCTCGAGGCGGCCCGCTTCGGCGGGTACGACGCGGTGCTGCTCGACATCATGCTGCCGCGGATGTCCGGCTACACCGTGGTCCAGACGCTGCGGGCCGAGGAGAACTGGGTGCCGGTCATGCTCCTGTCGGCCAAGGACGGCGAGTACGACCAGGCCGACGGGCTCGACTACGGAGCCGACGACTACCTCACCAAGCCGTTCTCCTTCGTCGTCCTGCTCGCGCGACTGCGGGCCCTGGTGCGGCGCGACCCGGTGCCGCGGGCCACGACGCTCGCGGTCGGGGCACTCCGGCTCGACCCCGCCTCGCACCGGGTCGAGCTCGCCGGTGAGGTCGTGGCCCTGTCACGGACGGAGTACCGCGTGCTCGAGCACCTGCTGCGCGCGCACCCGACGGTCGCCACCAAGGAGTCGCTGCTCGACAACGTGTGGGGATCCGCCGACACCGTCGATCCCAACGTGGTCGAGGTCTACATCGGCTACCTGCGGCGCAAGCTCGGCCGCGACCGCATCGAGACGGTGCGTGGCGTCGGGTACCGGTTGCGCGCATGACCGGTTGGTTCGGTCGGCGCAGCCTGCGTTCGCGGCTCATGGTCGTCGGCCTGGCCGGCGTCGCGGGAGCACTGCTCGTGGGCGGGATCGTCCTGTATGCCGCGATGGGCGCGGCACTGGACCGGGCCACCACCGCGGAGGCCAGGGCCAGTGCGCACGACGTGGCGATCCTCGTGGACGAGGGACGACTGCCCGAGCCGGTGCCCGCGAGCGGTGCCCAGCTGGTGCAGGTGCTCGACCCGCAGAACCGCGTCGTCGGCGCCTCCGTGACGGCCGACCGGTTGACCCCGCTCGTGGACCCGGCCGAGCGCCGGCTCGTCGCCCGCGGCTCGGGGCTTCGGGTGCCGGGCTCCCGGGCCGGCCTGTCGGGCGAGCTCCAGGTGGCCGGGGTCGAGGCCGGCCCGGCCACGGCCCGCGTGCTCGTCGTGGCGGCGGTGCCGACGGCTGACCTCGACAACAGCCGTCGGGTGCTGCGGACTCTCATGCTGGTGCTCCTCCCCCTCTTCCTCGCCCTGCTCGGCGTCGTGGCCTGGCGGGTGATCGGATCGGCCCTTCGTCCGGTGGAGTCCCTGCGCCAGGGCGCCCAGCGCATCGGCGCGGCCGCCGATCCGACCGAGCGGCTCCCCGTGCCCGACACCCGGGACGAGGTGAGCGCCCTCGCGACCACGCTCAACGACATGCTCGCCCGGCTCGCGTCGGCCGGTGCGCAGCAGCGCAGCTTCGTCGCCGACGCAGCCCACGAGCTGCGCAGCCCGCTGGCGAGCATGCGCACCCAGCTGGAGGTGGCCAGCCGGGTGGGCGAAGGCGGTGGCCTGCCGAGCGAGCTGCTGCCGGAGGTGGACCGTCTGTCCGCGCTGGTCGAGGACCTGCTGGTGCTGGCGCGCTCGGGCGCCGACGGCTCCCTCGCCGAGGCGAGCGAGCTGTCGGTTGCCCAGGTGGTGTCGGACACCGAGCGGCGTTACGCGTCAGCACGCGTGCCGGTCAGGGCCCACACCTCGGGCGGTTCCGGGGATGCGACGGTCGGGGCGCGGCCTGACGACCTGACGCGGGCCGTCGGCAACCTGGTCGACAACGCCGTACGCCACGCGGCCACCCGTGTGACCGTGTCCTGGGAGCGGCACGGCAACGCCGTGTGGCTCATCGTGACCGACGACGGGCACGGCATACCCGAAACCGACCGCGAGCGGGTCTTCGACCGGTTCGCCCGGCTGGACGAGGCTCGCGACCGGGACAGCGGCGGGAGTGGTCTCGGTCTTGCCATCACGCGAGAGCTGTTGCGGCGCAATGGCGCTCGCGTGTGGCTCGAAGACGCGGCCCCCGGGGTGCGCGCCGTCGTCGCATTCGACCACGTCGCCCCCGGCGACTCAACCGGCGACTCAACCGACGCCTGACTCGCGGACCCGACGTCGGGCTGGCCGGCGACGATAATCAGCTCAGGGAGCGGTGTCGTTCAGCAGGCGCAGGAGCCGGGCGAGGTCGGAGACGTCCTGCGCCTCCCAGTCGGCCAGGCGTGCGCGCAACCGCTCGCGCCGACCGGACACGGAGCGTTCCAGCGCCTCGGCGCCGGCGGTGGTGAGGCGCACCTGCCGGGCCCGGGCGTCGGCCGGGTCGGGGATCCGCTCGATCAGGCCGAGGTCTTCCAGCGTCGTGAGGTTCCGGCTGGTCGTCGACTTGTGCAGCCCGAGCAGGTCGGAGATGTCACCACCCCGGGCGCCACCCCCGGTGGCGGCCAGGTCGCGGATGGCGACCAGCACGGCATACCCGGCGGAGTCGAGGTCGGGGTGCACGTCGAGGGCGGTGCGCTGCTGCGCACTGCGGGCCCGGCGCAGCAGCCTGCTGAGCTCGATCTCGAGTTCGCCGAGGTCCGACGTGGGAGCCATGCAGGGAGCCTAGGGCAGCACGCGCTGGACCGGGGGGTGCCCGCGCTGGACCGGGAGTCGACCGCACCGGCCGGGGAGTCGGCCGCACCGGCCGGGGAGTCGGCCGCACCGGCCGGGGAGTTGACCGTCGCGCGGGGACGCGTCTATATTCCGCGTGGAATATTTCATGCGGAACGATTCCGAACGAGATCCCGAACCAGATCTCGAACCACCAGACGTGACCAGGACCCCCATGCCCCTCTCTCCGCTGGCCATCTCGGCGCTGGCGCTGCTCAACGAGCGCGCCATGCACCCGTACGAGATGTACCAGCTGCTGCTCGAACGCCACGAGGACCGCATCGTCCGGGTCACCCCCGGGTCGCTCTACCGCACCGTCGAACGCCTCACCCAGGACGGCCTGGCCGAGGCGACCGGCACCGCCCGCGCGGGCAACCGCCCCGAACGCACGACCTATGCCATCACCCAGCTCGGCCGCACGTCGCTGGTCGAGCGGATCCGGCAGATCCTGCGCGAGCCCGTCAACGAGTTCCCCAGCTTCGCCCTTGCCCTGGCCGAGGCGCACAACGCGCCGGCCAGTGCCGTCTGCGCCGACCTGCGCGACCACCTCAAGGTCATCGAGGGCGAGCTCGCCGACATCGACTGCCTGGTCGACAAGGCCAGGGCGCGTGAGGTCGCCGAGGCGTACTGGGTCACCGCCGACTACATCCGCCACATGACCGTCGCCCAGCAGGACTGGATCAACGGCTTCATCACCCGACTCGAGAAAGGCGACCTGTCATGGCCGCACCCACAACCCTGACCACCGACCTGCCCGCCGACTACCGCCCGTGGCCGGCCCTGTGGGCGATGGTGATCGGGTTCTTCATGATCCTGGTCGACTCGACCATCGTGTCCGTCGCGACGCCGGCGATCATGAAGGGCCTCGACGCCGACGTGAACTCCGTCATCTGGGTCACCTCTGCCTACCTGCTCGCGTATGCCGTGCCGTTGCTGATCACGGGCCGGCTCGGCGACCGCATCGGGCCGAAGTACGTCTACCTGAGTGGGCTGGCCCTGTTCACCCTCGCCTCCCTCTGGTGCGGTCTCACCGGGTCGATCGAGATGCTGATCATCGCCCGCATCGTCCAGGGGGTCGGTGCCTCGCTGATGACGCCCCAGACGATGGCGGTCATCACGCGCACCTTCCCGGCTGCCTCCCGCGGCCAGGCGATGTCCCTGTGGGGAGCCACCGCGGGCGTCGCGATCCTCGTCGGACCACTCGTGGGCGGCCTGCTCGTCGACGGCCCTGGCTGGGAATGGATCTTCTTCATCAACGTCCCGGTCGGCGTCGCCGCCTTCGTGCTCGCGGCCCGCCTGGTGCCCACGCTGCAGACGCACAGCCACTCGTTCGACTGGATCGGCGTGGCCCTCTCCGCCATCGGCATGTTCCTCATCGTCTTCGGGATCCAGGAGGGCGAGACCTACGACTGGGGCACCATCACCGGGATCATCTCCGTGCCGCTGCTCATCGCCGCGGGCATCGTGATCTTCGGCCTGTTCGTCTACTGGCAGAGCCGGATCCGCACCGAACCCCTGGTCCCCCTCGGCCTGTTCCGCGACCGCAACTTCTCGCTGTCCAACATCGCCATCACCTCGGTCGGCTTCGCCATCACGGCGATGGCCTTCCCGTTCATGCTCTACGCCCAGGTCGTCCGCGGCCTGACCCCGACCAAGTCGGCCCTGCTGCTCGTGCCGATGGCGATCCTGGCCGGCGCCCTGTCCCCGGTCGTGGGCCGGCTCATCGACCGCATGCACCCGCGGACCATCACGGCGTTCGGGCTGGCGCTGTGCTCGGTCGCGCTGTTCGTGCTCAGCCGGGTGACGACCACGGACAGCCCGACGTGGCTGCTGCTCGTGCCCATGGCGCTGATGGGTGTCGCCAACGCGTTCATGTGGGCACCCCTGGCCGCCACCGCCACGCGCAACCTGCCGATGTCCTCGGCGGGCGCCGGATCCGGCATCTACAACACGACCCGTCAGATCGGCGCGGTCCTCGGCAGCGCGGCCATCGCCGCCCTCATCGAGGCACGGCTGACGGCCAACCTGCCCGGCGTGCCCCAGGACATGTCGCAGCGCACCTCCGGCGTGAAGCTGCCTCCGCAGATCGCCGAGGGCTTCGCCAGCGCGATGTCGCAGGCCCTGCTGCTGCCGGCCGCCGTGCTGCTCGTCGGGTTCGTCGCGGCGCTGGCGTTCACCAAGCCGACCCACTCCTGACCGCGGTGGCGTCCGGGCAGCGACTGCGCTTCAGGGGCGCCATCGCGGGGGTCGGTTCGACCAGCGGCGTGCGTTTCGTCGTGGGTCGCTGGCTGGCGTCGCCGCTCGGGCCGTTCGCCGACGTGATGGTCGAGGACGCCGCGGGCCACCGCACGCTGCTCGCCCCGAGCGAGGCGGTGGCCCAGTTCGTCACGGAGACCTACGAGTTCGACGAGGTCTGCCCGACGCCGGTGTCGGTGACGGTGAGCGAGGCGGGCTGGGACGTGCGCGCGGGTGACCACCTCGCGGCATACCTGTCCGTGGGGAGGCGTATGCCGCTCGGCTGGCTGTTGCGCGCGGTGCCGCCTCCGGTGGCGACCAGCACTGCCTGGGCGAGCCTGGTCGACCCCGTGGCCCGGATCGCGCTGCGTGGGGTGCGCACCCGAGGAGTCGCGATGGAGGGTCGCCGCGAGTGGTACGGCGCCACGGACCTCCACGGCGTGACGGCGCTGTCCGGATACTGGCGTGGCGATGCCCTGGGCGACCTGGCCGAGGTCGAGCCGCCATGCCGGTTCGGGTTCAGCTCCACGCCGACTCGCCCGGGCGTGACCACCGTCGTCACCACGGTGGAAGTGCTGGGAGACTGAGCCCGTGCGCCGAATCACGCAGTCCCGCAAGCTCCACCAGGTCCGCTACGACGTCCGCGGGCCGATCCTCGAGGAGGCCCAGCGGCTCGAGGCCGAGGGACACAAGATCCTCAAGCTCAACATCGGCAACCCGGCGCCGTTCGGCTTCGAGGCACCCGAGGCGATCCTGCAGGACATGGTCCACCACCTGCCGAACTCACAGGGCTACAGCGACTCCCGCGGCATCTACTCCGCCCGCACCGCCGTCGCGCACTACTACCAGTCCCGCGGCCTGACCGACACGCACGTCGACGACGTCTACATCGGCAACGGCGTCTCCGAGCTCATCTCGATGGTGCTCACCGCCTTCGTCGACGAGGGCAACGAGATCCTCGTGCCGGCGCCCGACTACCCGCTGTGGACCGGCGCGGTGACGCTGGCCGGCGGCACCCCGGTCCACTACCGGTGCGACGAGTCGAACGGCTGGAACCCGGACCTCGCCGACATCGAGTCCAAGATCACCGAGAACACCCACGCCCTGGTCGTCATCAACCCCAACAACCCGACCGGCGCCGTCTACAGCGACGCGATCGTGCGCGGGATGGCCGACATCGCCCGCCGCCACAACCTGGTCCTGATGTCCGACGAGATCTACGAGAAGATCCTCTTCGCCGACGAGGTCAACCAGCCGGTCCACCACCACACCGCGACCTTCGCCGGCGACGACGTGCTGTGCCTGACGTTCAGCGGCCTGTCCAAGGCCTACCGGGTCTGCGGCTACCGCGCCGGCTGGGTGATGGTGTCGGGGCCCAAGGAGCTTGCCGCCGACTTCCTCGAGGGCCTGACCCTGCTGGCCAACATGCGCATGTGCGCCAACGTCCCCGGCCAGCACGCGATCCAGACCGCGCTCGGCGGCTACCAGTCGATCGAGGAGTACATCCACCCCGGCGGCCGGTTCTACGAGCAGAGCAAGACGGCCTGGCGGCTGCTCAACGAGATCCCGGGCGTCTCGTGCGTCGAACCCCACGGCGCCCTCTACTGCTTCCCGCGGCTGGATCCCGAGGTCTACGCCATCGAGGACGACCAGGCGTTCGTCATCGACCTGTTGCGCAGCAAGAAGATCCTGGTCACCCACGGCACCGGCTTCAACTGGTTCGAGCCCGACCACTTCCGCCTCGTGACGCTGCCCGACGTCGAGGTCCTCACCGAGGCGATCGGGCGGATCGCTGACTTCCTGGAGACCCAGCGCGACTGATGCGCGTCGTCCGGGCGGGTGACGCTGGGCTGCTCGGGGCTGTCGCCGCGGGCGGCGTGGTGGGCTCCCTCGGCCGGTATGCCGTGGGGCTGGCGCTGCCACCCGTGTCCGGCGCGTTTGCCTGGTCGACCTTCCTCGTCAACGTCACGGGGTCGCTCGCGATGGGCGTGCTGGTGGTGTGGGTGCTCTCGATGAGTGCACCTCACCCGTGGCTGCGGCCGTTCCTCGGGGTGGGCCTGCTCGGGGGCTGGACCACCTTCTCGTCCTACGCCCTGGACCTCCACGCGATGGCGCAGGCGGGGCACGGACTGGTCGCCGCGGCATACCTCGTGGGGTCGTTGGTCGTGGGCCTGGTGGCGGTGGGCCTGGGCATCAGCCTTGGCGAGCGGCTGTTCGGGAGGCGGGCGTGACGGGGTCGGGTGCGAGCGCGACATCGGTCCTGCTCGTCGTGGTGGGGGCTGCTGTCGGCGCGCCGCTGCGGTTCGTCGTCGACCGGTGGGCGCGCGAGCACACCCGAGCCGGGACCATCCTGGGGACGCTGGTCGTGAACGTCGTCGGTTCGTTCGTCCTCGGTCTCGTGGCGGGGGTCCCGCATCCTGCTGGGTGGCTGATGCCGTTGGTGGGCATCGGCTTCTGCGGGGCGCTGACGACGTTCTCCACGCTGGCGTTCGAGACGTGGGTGTTCTTCGAGGAGCGGGCCTGGCGGCCGTTCGTCGCCAACCTCGCCCTCACCCTCGGACTCGGCCTGCCCGCCCTCTGGCTCGGCTACGTCCTCACGTCCTGACCCGCGAGGGTACGGCGCTCAGAACAGGTGGCGGGCCGCTCCCGCACCGACCACACCCACCACGAACACGGCGACCGCGACCGCTCCCAGGCCCAATCGTCGGGTCGGGGTCGTGCCGCCACCACTGGCCTGGTCGACGAGTCCCCGCACCACCTCGGCAACCTCACGCACCCGCTCCAGTCGAACGCTCCGCGGGAACACGTCGGGGCATGGCTCGAACGTCAGCGCATCCTGGTCCGCCACGAGGACGACTGTCTCCCCGTCCAGCCGCACCCGGTCGACTGCTGCGAACGGCAGCACCCGGCGGAAGAAGCCGCTGTCCACGCGAGCACCCTGTGCCGTGATGAGCAGGCCGCCGGCCCACCACGCGACGCCTCGCTCCAGCGCCCCGCCTCCCAGCACCAGGACCGGCCAGAGGTCGGTGAACCGCTCGGTCCAGCTCCACGCCGCATACGGGCCGACGACGGCCACACCCACGACGATGGCCGCGCCGACGATGCGCAGCCACCGTGGTGGACCGTCGGTGATGGGGAGGAGACCCGTGGTGGCGTCCCTCCCCACCCTCACCTCGTCGCCCACGGCGTCGAGATCGACATCCTCCCCGTCGAGGTCGTCCTGCCAGCTCCGATCGAAGGGAGCAGGGTTGCGCATCGCCTTCAGCGGCGACTGGGGCAGGGCCAGGCCCTGGTCGGTCTGGACGGCCACCCAGCCGAGGTGCCGGAGGTCGCCGTAGACCACCGCGTCACGGATCTGCGGCTCCCACGACGGGTCGGGCGTGTCCATCGGCTGTGGGTGCGTGCGCATGGAGGCCACGACGACGTCACGGTCTGTCGGAAAGATGAGCACCTCTCCGTCGGGCAGCTGCGCCACGCGTGCGCTCAGCGCTGAGTGCGTGCTCGACGACAGGAAGAGGCTGGCGCGGCGCACCGACAGCTCACGACCGGCCAGCACCAACGCGATGAGGACGGCGAGGCCTGACAGGGTGGCCCACCAGGTCTGGTCGTCCGGCTCGGCCACCAGCCGCGCCCAGTCGGGGTCCGCGGGGTCGAGCTGGAGGGGCTGGATGCTGCCGTCCGGATACCACTCGAGCGGCACCAGCTCCACTGACTTCGGCCCCCCTGCCACGGACGACAACGGGGTGAACGTCTGGGCATCGTCAGGGCCGTCGCTGACCCGGGCGTCGACCCGAACGGCCCGGCTGAGGTGGTCCTGCTCGGCGTCCACCGCGTGCTGGTAGGCCAGGCCAGATCCGATCGCCGCCGCGACGAACAGCAGCGCGAAGAACAGCCGGGTCGACCGGTAGCCCACCAGTGCCCGGAGGGATTCGGCATCGACGGGAAACAGGTCGAAGACGTCGAGCCACCGCCAACGACCCTCGCGCTGCTCGAGCCCGGAGGGGGAGAACCGTCCCGGTGATCCACCTGCATCGCGGACGAGGTTGAGCTGCCGGCGCCGGCTGACCGAGACCCAGGCCGCCACCCCGAGGCACACCACGAGAAAGGCCGAGAAGGCGCGGGCAGCCACAGGCGTGTCGTACCTGATGTCGAGCACCGCGAAGGCGACCCCGAGGCCACAGGCAAGCAGTGGATGGCTCCACTGTAGGACCACACTTCCGGCCAGCAGGACGAGAGCCACGGAGAAGCCCATGTCCGGGCCACAGGCCGCCGGGTGGGCGGGGTCGCAGGGAGCGGTGCCCTCGCCGATGATGCCGAAGACGCACCCCACGACCGCCCCCGCGAGCACGACGAACGGAAGCACCCAGGGGGAGGTCGCGCGGGCCCATGCCCGAGCCCTCTCTGCCGACCAGGCAGGGGGAACCGAAATGCTGTGCACGGCCGGCAGCCTAGGGCGCTGGATCAGTCGCTGCCCTCGGATTTCGATTCACGACCCCGGGTGGGCCGACTCCTGGGTTCGATGTGAACACGCCGGGGTTTCGCGGGCGCGTTCACATCGAACCGGGGCGCATGGCGGGCAGCTGCCGCGCGACGACCGCCGCGACCAGCATGAGCCCGACCAGGACCGCGAGCGCGACCTCCATGGCTGGCCGGAACATCTCGACCGGCACCAACGCGTCCGCCTGCAACGCAGACCCGTGGGCGTCGACGACGGAGAAGAACAGCGAGCCCAGCACCGCGACCCCGGCGGCACCCGAGAGCTGGCCAGTCGTGCTGAACAGCCCGGACGCCGACCCTGCCTTGTCGACCGGCACGTCCGCGAGCGTGAAGACACCGATCGGCGAGACCATCAGCCCGAACCCAGCGCCCGCCACCACGAAGCCCGGGAGGAACGTCCAGACCGAGGTCGAGGCGTCTGCCCCGTGCACCGTGACGGCGAGGATGACAGCCCCGGCCGCCCAGGTCAGCGCCCCGATCTGCAGCACCCGCCGACCGATCTTCGGTGCGAGCACAGCCACCCCGACGCCGGCGAAGACCGTTGTCGTCAGCGCGAACGGCACTCCCGCGAGCCCTGCCTTGAGCACCGACCAGCCGAGGCCTGCCTGCAGGTAGATCGTCTGGCACAGGAAGTACGAGGCCATCGCCATGAACAGCAACGAGTTCATCGCCGAACCGGCCGCGAAGCCACGCCCCCGGTAGAGGCTGAGTGCCACCAGCGGCTCGCGACCCGAGCGCTCGGCCCGGACCTGGGACCGGGCGAAGAAGCCGAGCACGACCACTCCAGCCGCCATCGCGGCATACACCCAGGCGGGCCAACCCAGCTCGCGTCCCATGGTGAGGGGATAGAGCACGGCGAGCAGACCGACGGCAAGCACGCCCACACCACGCAGGTCGATGCGCGGGCGTTGCGTGGCAATGGATTCCGGCACCCACCGCAACGCGGCCACGATGGCCAGGACGCCGAACGGCACGTTGACGAGGAAGATCGAGCGCCAGCCCAGACCGCCGAGGTCGGCCTCGGTCAGGAGGGCGCCGATGACCGGCCCGAGGACGGCCGACAGCCCGGCCAGCCCGGTGAACAGCCCCATCGCCTTGGCCCGCTCGTGGGGTGCGTACATCACCTGCAGGCTCGACAGCACCTGCGGGATCATCGCGGCCGCCGCGACCCCCTGCAGGGCCCGGAAGCCCACCAGCGCCTCGGCGTTCGGCGCGAAGCCGCAGGCCGCCGACATGAGGGTGAAGCCGACGAGCCCACCGAGGAAGACGCGCTTGCGACCCCAGAGGTCCCCGAGCCGGGATCCGGTGATGAGGCCGACCGCGAACGCCAGCGGATAGGCCGCCACCATCCACTGCAGCTGCGCCGCGCTCGCCTGGAGCCCGGACTCGATGGTCGGCAGCGCGACGTTGACGATCGTGGTGTCGAGCAGCTCCATCGTGGACGCGAGGAACAGGCTGAGCAGCGCGATCGTCCGCGCCCGTCCCAGCGGCAGCGCGCCCCGCGCCACCGCCTGCGTCTCGGGCTGGGTGGCGACCTCGCCGGCCGTGCCCTCGTGGCTGTCGACCGGCGGGTATGCCGTGGGCTCACCCTCGCGCGGGACCTCGAGCGTGGTGGTCATGTCCTTCTCCTCACGTCATGGACTCTCGGATTCCTGTCACCTCCGACGCTAGGGAGGCTTCCGGCCACTTTCTGACCGCTATCTCGGGCATCCTGAGGCCATGGCCAACACCAGCTCCCGCACCCTGCGACTGCTCTCGCTGCTCCAGACCCACCGGTTCTGGGCCGGGCCCGAGCTCGCCGACCGGCTCGAGGTGTCCGAACGCACCCTGCGTCGCGACGTCGAGCGGCTGCGCGAGCTCGGCTACCCCGTCGACTCGGTGCGGGGCGTCGAGGGCGGCTACCAGCTCGGAGCCGGGGCGACCATGCCGCCGTTGACCGTCGACGAGGACGAGGCGATTGCCATGGTCGTGGCGCTCAACGGAGCGGCCCAGCTGACGTCCGGCGCGTTGTCGGAGGCGTCGGTCAGCGCCCTGTCCAAGGTTGTGCAGGTGCTGCCGCCCAAGCTTCGTCGGCGAGCCGAGGCCCTGCGGGCGGTCACCGACGACTCGCCCTTCTCCGAGGCTCCAGCGGTGCACGCCGAGGTCCTGGCTGCCGTCGCCCAGGCCACGCGTGACACCGAGCGCATCCGGTTCACCTACCGCGCGCGAGGCGGCCAGGTGGCCGGTGAGGAGGTCCGTCGCCACGTCGAACCGCACCGCCTGGTCACGGTCGGTCGGCGCTGGTACCTGCTGGGGTACGACCTGGACCGGCAGGACTGGCGCTCGTTCCGACTCGATCGTCTCAGCGAGCCGTTCGGCACCCGGTCACGGTTCCGAGCCCGCGAGATCCCGGGAGGCGACGCCGCGGCATACGTGCGCAAGGGACTGTCCCGCAACGAAACCCGCGTTGTCGTCCGCGCCACGGTGCAGGCATCGGCACAGGAGGTGGAGAAGCGCACCGGGCGCTGGGCGCGCGTCACCCCCATCGACGCCAACTCCTGCCGGCTGGAGATGGACGCAGTGCACCCGGGGTGGGCGGCGTTCGGGCTGGGCGTGGTCGACGCACCGTTCACCCTCGAGGAAGCCACTCCGGAGGTGATAGACGTGCTGCGCCTGTGGTCGTCGCGCTTCACCCAGGCGGCCGGCGCAGGCCAGAGCGGCTGACGGACCCCGGTGCGACACTGCCCCCATGACCGCGAACTGGCACCTCACCGTCGACTGCGCCGACACCTCCCGACTCGTGACCTTCTGGTGCGAGGCGCTCGGCTACATCCCCGAACCCGCCCCCGACGGCTGGGACTCGTGGCTCGCCTACTGGCGTGCCGCCGGCATACCCGAGGAAGAGCTCGTGGGCGCCGAGAACGGCAGTGGGGCGATCGTCGACCCCGAGGGAGTGCGAGCCCGCATCTGGTTCCAGGAGGTGCCCGAGCCCAAGTCGGTGAAGAACCGGCTGCACATCGACGTCAAGCACACCCCGGGTCGAGAGGCGATGCCGTATGCCGCGCGGCGGGCGAGCGTGGACGCGGAGGTCGAGCGGTTGGTCGCCCTCGGCGCGACGGTGGCCTACGTCAACGCGCCTGAGGGCGCCGACTACTACGCCACGACGCTGCGCGACCCCGAGGGCAACGAGTTCTGCGTGGTGTGACCGCACGGGCGCGGCCACCTGAGAGGCTGGCCCGGTGCTGACGACCAACGACATCGCCAAGTGCGAGAACTGGTTCGAGGACCACGGCCTGCCCTACTTCGTCGAGTCCGGCCACGAAACGATCCAGCGGGCGCTGGCCCCTCGCATCGTGGGTCTGTGGGCGCTGGCAGCCATCGTCCCTGCCGTGGTCGTCACCGTCCTCGCCCTCAACCTCGACCTCTCGGGCGGCGAGGCCGTGGCTGCCGGTCTGCTCGTGGCGGCCCTCATCGCGCTCGGCCGGGCCGTCCGGGTCTTCCGCGTCGGACGGATCGGCCGCTGGGCGCTCGCCCACGCCTGGGAGAACCGTTCGCTCATCGGACCCCTCGCGACGCGGGCGCTGCCGTTCCTGCTGCTGTTCATCACCTTCCTGTTCATCAACACCGAGGTGTGGCAGGTCTCCTCGGCACTGCCCCGGCCGCTGCTGTGGACCTGCGTCGGCATCTTCGCGCTGCTCGCCGTGGCGTTCCTCGCCCCGTCGTTCGCGAGTGAGATCGAGCGGGTCGGCGTCGAGGTCGAGGGTGAGCGACTGGCGTCCACGTGCCAGGGGACCCCCGTGGCGTCGGCGGCGCGGGAGATCCTGAGCGAGCCGCACCTCGCCACGGAGGTCGCGGGCATCCGGCTGCCCAAGCTCCAGCGCCGCAACCTCATGCTGATGCTCTTCATCGCGCAGGCGATCCAGATGCTGTCGCTGGTGGTGATCGTGTTCGGGTTCTTCGTGGTGTTCGGGTCGATCGCGATCCGACCCAGCGTGATCGAGGCCTGGGTAGGCGAGAAGCCCCACTACACGGGCCCGTTCCACCTGATCAGCGACGAGCTGTTCTCCGTGGCGGTCTTCCTGTCGGCGTTCGCCGGCCTCTACTTCACGGTCCAGGCCGTCATCGACCAGAACTACCGCCGCGAGTTCTTCTCCAGGATCCAGGACGACCTGCAGCGCGCCATCGGCGTGCGCAAGGTCTACGTGGCGCTGCGTGCCCACCTCGCCACACCGCGGACCGACTGATCTGACGCCCGACTGATCCGACGCCCGCCACGACGTAGGCTCACGCTGTGAACCGTCGCGTCTCGCTGGTCATCGGTGTCGTGCTCGTCGTCATCGGAATCGTCTGGACCCTGCAGGGCCTCGACATCCTCGGCGGGAGCGGCATGAGCGGGGTCGGCATCTGGGCGGTCATCGGTCCGTTCGTCGCCCTGATCGGGGTCGTCGTCGCCCTCGGCGCGCGTCGCCAACGCTGACGGCTTCGGTATGCCGGTCGGCACCAGCCGCGACGCGGCTCACCGCCCGCGCGTGGCGCCCCTCAGGCCATGCCCTGCTCGATGATCCGCCACGGGTGGGCGTCGTCCTGCCGGACCAGGATGTAGCCCCAGGGCATCTCCTCACCCTCGGAGATGGATACGTCGGGAGCGTGGGTGGTCCGGAACGTGACGGGCACTCGCACGGCCTGGGCCCACCCCTCGGCTGCGGACCCGGTGACGGACTCCGGCGTCGCGCTGTCGATACTGATGCCGCTGACGGTCCAGCGGCTGTCGAACCTGGACCGCCTGAGGTGGTCCCCCACCACCAGGGCGTTGAGGGTTTCGACATCCCACGCGTTCATGGCCCGGAGGTAGGTCTGCACAACGTGTTCGGGACTCGCCCCGGCCGGTGGCATCGCAACGTGCTCGGCGGGATCGGTCGATCTCAGCCACAGGACTGCGACCAGCAGGAGCAGGACCACCAGCGCACCCGAGAACGAGCGCGCGCGGAACTTTCGGCCTGCGACGGGACGCATCCGCGTCCGCGTTCCGGGCTCCCCGTCAAGCACCATGCCAGCAGTGTGACAGCCCACAGCCGGCCGGTCAGTCAGTCGCCTCCGGCGACGGAGCTCGAGTCAACGCAGACCCGCCCCAGGTCTGGGCGGGTCTGCGTTGGAAGGTCGCCTCAGCGACGTAGAAGACGGACTCCGGTCCCGAGCAACCAGATCGCCAGCCCCGCCTGGAACGGAAACAGCACTGTGTATGCCGTGTTGCCGGTCGCGACGAGAAGGGGCGCCGACGCGGCATACCCGAGTCCGCCGACGACGGCGACGACTGCCAGGACCCAGGCCGGTAGGGTGCGGGCCGCACGGGCCACGAGCACGGCGACCACCGCGCCCGAGATCCCGACCAAGGGCGCGGAGACGACCTGCAGCAGCTCGTGGAGGTCGAGCACCGGCGTGGCCTCGTGGTGCTCCAGCGCGTGGGCCTCGCCGGCGGCCAGGAGGTGCGGGAGGACTTCGACCGCGCCGACGACCCAGGCGACCGACGCAGCCAGAAGCCAGCGTTGGACGGAGCGGCCGAAGGTGTGGCGGCGCCATGCCACGACGAGACCCGCGGCGCTGAGGGCGCTTCCGGCGAGCAGGACCCAGTGCGCCAGCGTCCACGTCGGGCTCTCGAACATCGACAGCAGATGTGCGTCGATGGTGTCGCCGTGGCCGTGCGGGTGGAGCTGACCGCCCAGTGCGATCCCCAGACCGCCCGTGGCGAAGAGGATCGCGACGAGACGGCGACTGGCCGGTGCCGGCTGGTCCGCCTCGGTCCCCCCAGCCACGCTCGCCGAGGTTGCCTCGGTCGCGGGGTTCGCCGCGATCGCTGGCGTACCCATCTCAGGCCACCACGAGGGTGTTGTGGGTGGAGACGATGCGCCACGCCCCGTCGGCCTGCCGGACGATGACGCTGGTCGACATCGCCTGGTGCACGCCCGCGAGGGGACCTGCCGGGCTGTCGAGCGTGTTGGCCGAGATGGCCAGGACGACGTCGGGGGCGAGCGACTCGGCGCGGACCAGCTCCATCCGGTTGACGCTGCCGGCATAGATGGTCGCGAAGATCCCGGCGTGGCCGGCACCGATGGCATCGGACCCCGCGAGGCGGTCGCCGCGGATGGTGACGAACGAGGCGTCACTGGCGTAGCCGGCGCCGAAGGCCGCTCCGTCCCCAGCGTTCCAAGCGGACTCGAGGCGGGCGAGCGCCTCGGTCGCCACCGTCACGGCGTCGGTGGGAGCCTCGGTGGTCAGGGTGGGTGCGTTCATGGTCGTGCTTCCTTTCGCTGAGTTGATATTGAATCATTAGTGACTCACTCAGTGAATATAGAGGAACTCAGCGAACCTGTACAGTGGTTGTCGTGACGACTTCTCGCACCTACCGATCCGAGCTCCGGGAGCAGCAGGCAGAGCGCACTCGCGAGCTCATCGCCGCGGCGGCCCGCGAGCGGTTCCTGGAGGGCGGCTGGTCAGGGACGAGCGTCCGGTCAGTGGCGCAGCTGGCCGGGGTGTCCGAGGCGACGGTCTACAACGCGTACGGCAGCAAGGCCGGCCTCGCGAGCTCGCTCATCGACGCCGCCGAGCAGAGCGCGGACGTCCGCCGTGTCGTCGCCGAGCTGAAGGAACACGAGGGCCGCCCCGTCGAGCAGCTGAGGGCGTTCGTGGCCTTCGACCGCCGACTCTTCGAGCTGGGTGGCGACGTGCTGCGCCTCCTCGCCGAGGCACGTCGCCAGCACCCCGAGCTCGGCGCGGCCTACGAGGAGGGTCGCGCTCGGGGCGAGACCGAACGCACGAAGCTCTTCGGCTCCTGGCCCAAGTCGTTGTGGCGCAGCGAGATCGACCTCGCCGCCGCTCTCGACATCTACGCCATGGTGGTCTCGGTGGAGAGCTTCGTCATCGCGACGGAGGAACGCGGCTGGACCGGCGACCAGGTCGAGCAGTGGTGGCACGCCGCCCTCGTCGAGCTCCTGTTCAAGCCCGTCCGCGCCTAGTCCGACACGGCCCGTGCCGAGTCTTTGAGGGAAATGACGCACCTGGACCCGTCAAATCGCTCAAAGACTCGGGAGGGGGCGGGCGCCAAGGCTGACGGGGGACGAGTAAGGCCCCCKTCGCGTTTCCGCGAGCGGGGGCCCCATCGTCTGTCTCAACTCAGAGTGCGCCCGAAGGGATTCGAACCCCTAACCTTCTGATCCGTAGTCAGATGCTCTATCCGTTGAGCTACGGGCGCAGATGCTGCCCTGAGGTTCCTTGTGGGATCTCCCAGAGCAACGACGGGCAAGACTACCGGCTAATCCCCACCCCCACGAAATCGGTATGCCGCCCGCCCCGGGCGCGCACGCGGCATACCCTCGCGCAGGTGGTCGGGAGGGTGACCGGGACGGTGGCCAGGGCGGCTTCCACCGCACCCGGGGCCCGCCCGGGCCCCGGCCTCGAAAGGCAAGAAACGCAACGGATTTCGAGGGTTTCTTGCAACGCTTGCAAGAACTCTGCAAGCGGCGACGACCTACCCGTCGGTTGTGAGGCTTTTCACGAGCGATCTACGACCCTCGCGGTATCTACTGGCGCGTAGCCGGGCGTACGGTGACCAGATCAGAAGCGTTCACCATGTGGACACGGCGTCGTCGGACCCGTGTCGGTGGACGCATCACCTCATTGATCCGGGCGGTACACACCCGGGCGAAAGGGACGGCCGATCACATGACGACCGAGGCGACGCAGACTGACCAGCGCGCAGGCGGCACCACGCACGCCCGCCTGCAGGCATGGGTCGACGAGGTGGCCGCGCTGACCACCCCTGACCACATCGAGTGGGTCACCGGCTCCGACGCCGAGTGGACCCGACTGACCGAGAAGCTCGTCGAGGCCGGCACCTTCGTGCGCCTCAACGAGGAGAAGAAGCCCAACAGCTTCTACGCCGCCTCCGACCCGACCGACGTCGCCCGGGTCGAGGACCGCACCTACATATGCTCCGTGGACGAGAAGGACTCCGGGCCCACCAACAACTGGATGGACCCGAACGAGATGAAGGACCTCATGCGCGGGCTCTACGCCGGCTGCATGAAGGGCCGCACGATGTACGTCATCCCGTTCGTCATGGGCCACGTCGAGGCCGAGAACCCGATGTTCGGCGTCGAGATCACCGACTCCGAGTACGTCGTGGTCTCCATGCGCGTGATGGCCCGCACCGGCGTCAACGTGCTGCGCCGCATCGAGGAGCTCGGTGAGAACGCCAAGTACGTCCCCGCCCTGCACTCCGTCGGCGCCCCGCTCGAGCCCGGCCAGCAGGACGTCAAGTGGCCCTGCAACCCCGAGAAGTACATCGTCCAGTTCCCCGAGGAGCGGATGATCTGGTCGTTCGGCTCCGGCTACGGCGGCAACGCCCTCCTGGGCAAGAAGTGCTACTCACTGCGCATCGCGAGCGTCATGGCCCGCGACGAGGGCTGGCTGGCCGAGCACATGCTCATCCTCAAGCTCATCTCGCCCGAGCAGCAGGTCTACTACATCGCCGCGGCCTTCCCGAGCGCCTGCGGCAAGACCAACCTCGCGATGCTCGCCCCGACCATCCCGGGCTGGAAGGTCGAGACCCTCGGCGACGACATCGCCTGGATGCGCTTCGGCGAGGACGGCCGCCTGTACGCCGTGAACCCCGAGTTCGGGTTCTTCGGCGTCGCCCCCGGCACCAACGAGCACACCAACCCCAACGCGATGAAGACCATCAACAAGGGCAACTCCGTCTTCACCAACGTCGCGCTCACCGACGAGAACGACATCTGGTGGGAGGGCCTGGAGAACACCCCGGCCCACGCCACCAGCTGGAAGGGCCAGGACTGGACGCCCGACTCCGCCGAGCTGTCCAGCCACGCCAACAGCCGCTACTGCACCCCGATCGAGCAGTGCGACATCCTCGCGGACGAGTACTACGACCCCAAGGGCGTGCCGATCTCGGCGATCTTCTTCGGTGGCCGCCGCAAGACGACCGTGCCGCTGGTGACCGAGTCGCGCGACTGGATCCACGGCACCTTCATGGGCGCCACGCTCTCGTCCGAGACGACCGCTGCCGCAACCGGTGCCGTCGGTGTCGTGCGCCGCGACCCGATGGCGATGCTGCCGTTCATCGGCTACAACGCCGGTGACTACTTCCAGCACTGGGTCAACCTCGGCAAGGACGCCGACGCCTCCAAGCTGCCGAAGATCTTCTACGTCAACTGGTTCCGTCGTGACGAAGAGGGTGGCTTCCTCTGGCCGGGCTTCGGCGAGAACAGCCGCGTCCTCAAGTGGGCCATCGAGCGCATCGAGGGCAAGGCAGCCGCTGTCGAGACCCCGATCGGCCACGTGCCCACCCCGGACTCGCTCGACACCGACGGCCTCGACATGAGCGACGCCGACATCGTTGCGGCACTCAAGGTCGACCCCGAGGAGTGGAAGGCCGAGATCCCGCAGATCGAGGAGTGGTTCGCCAAGTTCGGCGACACCCTTCCCACCGCACTCCAGGTCGAGCTCGACGGCCTCAAGGCCCGCCTCGGCGTCGAGTAGCGAGTCGAGAGTGCACGACACGTTGGGCGTCAGGGGGTCGCGTCAGCGCGTCGTGCACTCTCGAGGGTGGTCAGGTCACGGATGGCGTACTGGTGGTGGTACCACTCCTCGTTGACGATGCAGCCGACCACGTCGGCGACCAGGAAGTCCGACGGCTCGGGGTAGCCCGGCTCGGTGACCGGGATCGTCCGTCCCAGGAGCTTCTCCTCGGTCAGGCCGTCCACCACGGCGCGCATGCTGGCCATCCGGTCGCGCCGCAGCGCCATCACCTCGTCGAGCGACGGTCGCGCCGACCGGTCGCGAGGCACCGCGGGGATGTCGCCCATGTCGTCGTGGGGGAGGTCGAGCGGACTCCAGGGAGACGGGTCACCGAGCAGTGCGCGACGGATCCAGGCATCCGTGGCGAAGACGAGATGGCGCAGCGTCTCGATGAAGGACCACTCGCCGTCGACGCGCTGGTGCAGCAGCTCGGGGTCGAGTCTGCGTGCCCGCTCGACCGTCTCGGCCCACCGGCTCTCGAGGATGTCCCAGGCCTCGCGGAACTCCCCCGGGGTGTGAGGACGCATCCTCGCGCGGTCGGGCTCACGGCGGTCGAGCTCGGCCTCGACGAAGCCGGTGACGTCGACGCCGTTGACCGTGAGCCGCTCCACCTCGCCGGAGATCTCGACGTCGACGAGCTGCGACCCACTGATCTTCGCGCCCTTCAGGGCGACGTTCCTGAACCGCGCGTCGACCAGGTAGGTGTCGTCGAACACCGCGCCGGTGAAGTCGAACCGCCTGAAGGTCGCACCGCGGTGGGCACTGTCGAACCCGGGGTGCTCGTCGTGGTCGGTCATCGCGTCGGCCACGTCCAGGCACCCGACACCGGATGCCAGCCGGGTGGTGGATCCTCGCCCACCCGGCCGTCGACGGCCTCACGCAGCAGGTCGGCGTGACCGGTGTGGCGGCCGTACTCCTCGACCATGTCGAAGAGCAGGCGACGGAGGTTGGCGTGGTTTCCCTCGTCGTCGTGCGCCTCGACCAACCGGTCCACCCCACCGTCGGCCAACGCCTCGGCCACCCTCGCCCTGGCCCGCGCCACCGCACCGTCGTACAGCGCGTAGAGGACCTCGGGTGAGTCGGTGGCCGCCGACTCGAACTCCCAGTCGTCGTTGCCGTCCCAGCCGTTGTCGTCCCACGCGGGATCCATGGGGGCGCCCGTCAGCTGCACGGTGAACTTGTAGTCCTCGTTGGAGGCCAGATGTTTGAGCAGTCCGCCGAGGGTCAGCGTCGAGGCGCCGATGCGTCCGCCCAGCCCTGCGGAGTCGAGCCCGTCCACCTTGTAGCGGAAGGTGGCGCGGAGCCGGTCGAGCGCGCCCAGCAGCGCACCCGTCTCGGTGCCGGCCAACGGCGGCTCCCAGGGGGTGTCGGTCGCGGTGTCTGTCGTTGCCATGCCTGCACGCTAGGACGGGTTCCGGACGTTCGGCTACCGCATCCAGCCCTACCCTGTCGTCATGTCGTCCTCCGACACCAGCCCCACCGCCCGGGCCCTGCTCACCCTCGAGCTCGTCCAGGGCAGTCCCGGCATCACCGCCGGGCGCCTCGCCGAGCGTCTGGGAGTGACCGAGCGCGCGGCCCGCCGCTACGTCGCGATCCTGCGGGAGGCCGGCATACCCCTGGAGTCCGAACGCGGTCCCTATGGGGGCTACCGCGTCGGGCGCGGACTGCGGCTGCCCCCGCTGATGTTCGAGGCGAGTGAGGCCCTGGCCCTGGTCATGGCGGTGCTGGACGGCCACCACCAGGCCGCGGACCCCTCCGACCCCGCGGGGAGTGCGCTCGGCAAGATCATCCGGGCCCTCCCGGAACCCGTGGCCGCACAGGCGGAGGCCGTCCGCCGGGCGACCGCGCCCGCCCCGGACCGCTCCGCTGCCCGGCCGAACCCGCAGACGACGACCGCCCTCGTGCAGGCCGGCATCGACCGGGCGCGGGTGCGGATCGGCTACCGCACCGAGGCGGGGCGCGAGTGGTCACAGGACGTCGACCCGTGGGCAGTGGTGGTCCGCCACGGACGCTGGTACCTGCTCTGCTGGAGCCACGCGGCGACGGCCCTGCGGGCCTTCCGGATCGACCGGGTCACGGCCGTCGCGACCCTCGTGGAGTCGTTCGTACCGCCGTCGGACCTCGACCCGGTCGCGGAGCTCGAGGCCCACATGGCGGCCGGCTGGGAGTACGACACCGAGGTCCTCGTGGACGCCCCGCTCGAGACGGTGAGCCGCATCCTCCCCCGCGGACTAGGCCGGCTCGAGGAGACTTCCGAGGGCGGCACCCGGCTGGTCGGGAGCACGAGCAACCCCACCTGGTATGCCGAGCAGCTGGCCGTCCTGCCCGTCCCCTTCCGCATCGTGGGGGGTTCCGAGCTGCGCGCTGCCGCGCGGCAGATCGCCCAGCGGATGGCAGCGGCCGCCGGAGACTGACTGGGGCGGATCGTGTTCGCCCACAACACGGCATACTCGCCGCATGGCGCAAAGTGGTTCCCCACGCAGTGACTCCCACCAACCGCACGGGGTGGTCTTTCCCGAGGTGGACGGCAAGCGCAGCACGTCGGCGCTCGGGCGAAACGTCGTCGCGGACGCCTTGCGCGGCGTGGACCCGGTCGGGGCGCAGGCGGCGGAGCGGGAGACCAACTGGCGCCAGGGCTACCTGACCCACTTCAAGCGCCTGGTCGAGGCCGGGCTGCTGCGCGACGGCGAGGCGGCGGTCGACGTCGCGCGCGCCGGGCTCGACTCCCTGCACGCCCGGATGCGGGCCACGACACCGGGCGGGGAGGTGCCGCTGGACGGGGCGTTCGCGACGGGCGGGGGCCCGGCCCTCGGCACCGCGACGGTGCGGGGCACTGGCGAGCGCGCGACCGAGCTGAGCCTCCCGATGCACGGACAGCGGCTGCGCGGCGACGTCCTGCGCAGGCAGCTCGACGACTGGACCACGCGCGGCATCATCGAACCCTCGGCGGCCGAGGCGGTTCGGACCGTGATGGCCAACCCGGAGTGGCTCGACCTGAGCGACCAGCGGGTCGTCGTGCTGGGGGCGGGTGCCGAGATGGGACCCCTGCGCTCGATCCTGTCGTGGGGCGGAGAGGTCGTCGGCGTCGACCTGCCCCGCCCGGAGATCTGGAAGCGAGTCCTGGACGTCGCTGCCTCGTCGGCGGGGACGCTGCACCTTCCGGTGCCCTCCGACGCCCGCTGGTCGGCCGGCGACCTCGCGACGCACGCCGGGGCCGACCTGCTGCACGGGCTGCCCGCCATCGCCGACTGGCTCACCGAGGTGGACGGCCCCATGGTGCTCGGCAACTACGTCTATGCCGACGGTGCCACGAACGTCCGGGTGTCCACGGCCGTGGACGCCCTCAGCACCGAGCTGATGAGCCGCCGGGCCGATGTCGCGCTGGCCTTCCTCGCCACCCCGACCGATGTCTTCGCCGTGCCGGGTGAGGCCGTGGAGCACTCCACGCGGAGCTATCGCGGACCGTCCACACCGATGCGGCTGGTCCGCCCTGCGCTGCGGACGGTGAGCGGCGGACGGCTGCTGCGACGCAACTACGCGCCGGGCACCGACCCCGGTCTCAACGACAGCCTGGTCCCCCAACAGGGGCCGAACTACGCTCTCGCCAAACGACTTCAGCGGTGGCGGGCCACCGTGGCCCGCCGCGACGGACGCACCGTGTCGCTCAACGTCGCGCCTCCCACCCGGACCCGCTCGGTCCTGAAGAACCGTGCCCTGGCCAGTGCCTACGCCGGTGCCCACCGGTTCGGGATCGAGGTCTTCGAACCGGCCACGAGCAACACGCTCATGGCCGCCCTCCTCGTCCACGACCTGCGAACCGCGCCCCACACGCCGACCACCCCGTGGCGCGAGGAAGCCGCGGGCGCCGTGCACGGCGGGCTGTGGCGCACTGCCTACGACCCACGCAGCGCCCTCGGGATCGCCGTGGTGCTCGGCCTGGGTTCAGCCAGGACCTGAGCCCACTGCGGGCGATCAGGTCGAGCCGGCACTCGGGTCAGCCGGCGCCTGCTGCATGGTCCCGGGCGCCTGCTGCCTGAACCCGGGGCCACCCTGGCCCGGCTGGCCGAAGCCGGGTCGCTGGCCGCCTCCCGGGCCGAAGCCGCCCTGCTGGACCTGACCACCGCCCAGTGAGGTACCCGGCGGCACAGCGGCGGCAGCGGCCGCCGCACCCATCGACGAGATGCCGATGGCGAGGGCTGCGGCGATCGCCGTCTTGCGGCCGGTCCAGGTGGGTGGGTTGAGCGCTGGCGCCGTGGCCGGCGGAGAAGCGGTCACGGTGGGTTCAGTGGGCCCAGCGGGCTCGGAAGCCGGCGGCGCGGCATACGGGATGGTCTGGGTCTGGGCCCACGGGAGCTCGGTGGTGTCGTCCGTGCGTGGGGTCGTCATCGGGGTCTCCGAACGTTCGAAGGTGAGGCGGTCGACTCCGAGACTCGGCCGGTCGGCTGTGGCGATCCTGTGGGTCGGGTGTCGAAGGACTGAGGCTTCGGAACAGTGGGCGCCTTCGCGACGGAGCGGCCTCACGCGGCACAGAGGGCTCACAGGATTCGCACAGGAGTTACGGGGGCGCCGCACATGGTTGCGGTGTTTCCTAGAGCCATGAACACGAAGCAGTCCGCCTCCGCCAAGCTCCAGCGCCTCGACGGCTCCCCCGTCCGCGTGCTCGTCGTCGACGACGAGAACAACCTGACCGAGCTGCTGAGCATGGCGCTGCGCTACGAGGGCTGGGAGGTCCGCACCGCGGCCACCGGCGTGGCGGCCGTCCGGGCGGCCCGCGAGTTCCAGCCGGACGCGGTCGCCCTCGACATGATGCTGCCGGACTTCGACGGCCTCGAGGTGCTGCGCCGGATGCGCGGCGACAACCCCAGCGTGCCGGTGCTCTTCCTGACCGCCAAGGACGCGGTCGAGGACAGGGTCGCCGGTCTGACCGCCGGCGGCGACGACTACGTGACGAAGCCGTTCAGCCTCGAGGAGGTCGTCGCCCGGTTGCGCGCCCTGATGCGGCGCACCGCCGTCGTGACCGACGACTCCGCGTCAGTGCTGGCCGTCGGCGACCTCACCATGGACGAGGACAGCCACGAGGTGATGCGCGGGGGCGAGCAGATCAACCTCACCGCCACGGAGTTCGAGCTGCTCAGGTACCTCATGCGCAACCCCAAGCGGGTGCTGTCCAAGGCCCAGATCCTCGACCGGGTCTGGAACTACGACTTCGGCGGCCAGGCCAACGTCGTCGAGCTCTACATCTCCTACCTGCGCAAGAAGGTCGACGCCGGTCGCGAGCCGATGATCCACACGATGCGCGGCGTCGGGTACGTCCTCAAGCCCGCGACATGAGCCCCGCCGCTGCCGTCGGTGCGGCACGGTCGCACCTCAACCCGGCCACCTGGACGCTCAGCCGCAAGCTGATCGCCACGGTCGTCGGGCTGTTCCTCGCCATCACCATGGCCACGTCCACCCTGACGGTGCTGCTGCTGCACGACTACCTCGTCAGCCGCCTCGACGGGGACCTCCAGTCGACCCTCGTCCGCGCCGGCGGCCCGCGGGCCAACGACGGCCGCGGGCCCGGGCCGGGTGGAGGGGGCGGCCCGATCCCCGGCGGCAGCGGTCAGTCCCTCGTCCTGGTGATCCGCGACGGCGTCGCCAGCGTCAACAGGGTCGAGCACGACGAGACCACCGGCGCCCTCACCGACGCGCAGGTCAGCTCGCTGCTGGCCGCGGGGATCGGCACCACCCCCAGGACCGTCGAGATCGAGGGGCTCGGCAGCTACCGGGTGGCCTCGGCTCATGAGGCCGACGGTGACACGGTCATCTCGGGGCTTCCGGCCGGTGGCGTCACCGAGGTCATCAACAAGGTGATCACCCTCATGGTGGGTGGCACCATCGTCGGCTTCGTCCTCGTGACGGCCGGCGGGCTGTGGCTGGTGCGCCGCAACCTCGCGCCACTGCAACGGGTGGCGCACACCGCGACGCAGGTCTCCAACCTCAAGCTCGACTCCGGCGCCGTCGCCCTGGCCGAACGCATCCCCGCAGCCGACACGGACCCCCACACCGAGGTGGGACAGGTGGGGCTCGCCCTCAACAACATGCTCGACAACGTCGAGGGAGCCTTGCAGTCCCGCCACGAGAGCGAGCAGCGTGTGCGCCAGTTCGTCGCCGACGCCTCGCACGAGCTGCGGACGCCCTTGGCGTCCATCCGCGGGTATGCCGAGCTGTCCCGTCGCGAGCGCGAGCCCGTGCCCGCGTCGGTCACCCACGCGTTGTCGCGCGTCGAGTCCGAAGCCCTGCGCATGCAGGGACTCGTCGAGGACCTGCTCCTGCTGGCCCGGCTCGATGCGGGGCGGCCGCTCGACCGCGAACCGGTCGACCTGTCGCTGCTCGCGATGGACGCGGTCAGCGATGCGCACGCCGCCTCCCCCGACCACCGCTGGGAGCTGGACCTGCCCGACCAGCCCGTCGAGGTGACCGGGGACCACGCGCGGCTGCACCAGGTCGTGGCCAACCTGCTCGCCAACGCCCGCACCCACACGCCCGCCGGCACACGGGTCGTCACGTCGGTCAAGCCGGATGGCCAGTGGATCCGGGTGAGCGTCTCCGATGACGGACCCGGGGTGCCGAAGTCGTTGCAGGGCAACGTGTTCAACAGGTTCACCCGAGGGGACGACTCCCGCAACCGAGCCGCTGGGTCGACCGGACTCGGCCTGTCGATCGTCGACGCCGTGGCGAAGTCGCACGGCGGCAACGTCGAGCTCTCCTCGACCCCCGGCGACACGACCTTCACCGTCCTGCTCCCCGCCTGACCCTGCGCGCCACCGCCGACTGGCGTCCTGGGCTGGCGGACGCGACGGGCTCATCACCCGGGCTCAGGAGTGGCACAGGAACCGCACAGCGGCCCACCCGACGGTAGGGACATGGACACCATGACCCTCCACCCCGACACGGTCCATGCGACCGGCGCGGCCGGCACGACCCGCGTGCCGCGCACCCCCACTCCAGTGCAGGCGGACCCCGCCGCGCCCACGACGCCCAGCCGGATCCAACGCCTGTGGCGTGGTCCGGAGGACGACCCGACGTGGGCCCGGCCCGCACTGCTCGGCCTGCTCCTCGCGACGGCCCTCTTCTACTTCTACAACCTCACCTCGAGCGGCTACGCGAACTCGTTCTACTCCGCCGCGGTCCAGGCCGGCAGCGACAGCTGGAAGGCGTTCTTCTTCGGCTCCTCCGACGCGGGCAACTCGATCACCGTCGACAAGCCGCCCGCGTCGCTGTGGGCGATGGCCCTGTCCGTGCGGCTGTTCGGGCTGAGCTCGTTCAGCATCCTCATGCCCGAGGTGCTGATGGGTGTCGCCACCGTCGGCGTGGTCCACGCGACGGTCAGGCGCCACTTCGGCACCGCGGCCGGCCTGATCGGCGGGGCCGTGATGGCGCTGACCCCCGTGGCCGTCCTGATGTTCCGGTTCAACAACCCCGACGCGCTCCTCGTGCTGCTCATGGCGCTCGGCGCCTGGGCCACGATGAAGTCGATCGAACAGGGCTCTGCCAAGTGGTTCGCGATCGTGGGCGTCTTCATCGGGCTCGGCTTCCTCACCAAGGCGCTCCAGGTCCTCCTCGTCGTGCCGGCCTTCGGCCTCGCCTACGTGCTCTTCGCGAACACGACCCTGCGCAGGAGGATCATCGGCGCGCTCGTCGGCACCGCCGCCATGGTGCTGTCTGCCGGCTGGTGGGTCGCAATCGTCGAACTGGTGCCGGCCAGCATGCGTCCCTACATCGGCGGCTCGCAGGACAACTCGTTCCTCTCGGTCACCTTCGGCTACAACGGAATCGGCCGGATCAGCGGCAACGAGACCGGCTCGGTCGGTGGCGGGAACGGTTGGGGCACCACGGGACTCGGGCGCATGTTCAGCTCGAGCATCGGCGGCCAGATCTCCTGGCTCATCCCCTCGGCGTTCATCCTGCTCGCCGTGGGACTGCTCCTGCGCGGCCGCGCGCCGCGCACGGACGCCCGCCGCGCGGCATACGTCGTCTGGGGTGGCTGGCTGCTCGTCACGATGGTGACGTTCTCGCTGATGGCCGGCATCTTCCACGAGTACTACACCGTCGCCCTCGCCCCGGCCATCGCGGCCCTGGTCGGCATGGGAGCGGCGGAAGCCTGGGAGCACCGCGCCGAGGCCATCGGCTCGATCACGCTCTCGGCCGCCACGGCTGCCGCCGCCACGTGGTCGTTCGTCCTCCTGTCGCGGACCGACTGGCAGAACTGGCTGCGGATCGGTGTCCTCGTCCTCGGTCTGGCGAGCGCCCTCCTTCTCCTCGCGATCACCCAGCTGCACCGGCGCTTCGTGCCCGTCGTCATCGCCGGCGCCCTCGTGGCGGCACTCGCCGGCCCCGCGGCCTACAGCGTCCAGACCGTGAGAACGGCGCACACCGGCTCGATCGTGACCGCGGGACCGGCCACGGCAGGTGGTGGTCCCGGCGGTGGCGGTATGCCGGGTGGTGCCCGCGGCACCATGGGCGCACCTCCCCAGCAGGGCACCACCGGCGGCACCACTGGCGCCCCGGGCGGCACCCGCACCGGCGGTGGGATGGGCGGACTGCTCAACGCCTCCACCCCCGACACCGAGGTGGTCTCGGCGCTGTCGGCGGACGCCAGCGCGTACCGCTGGGTCGCCGCCGCGATCGGCTCGCAGAACGCGGCCGGACTGCAGCTCGGCACCGGGCTGCCCGTGATGGCCATCGGTGGCTTCAACGGCAGCGACCCCAGCCCGACCCTGGCGCAGTTCCAGCAGTACGTCGCCGACGGTGACATCCACTACCTCGTCGCCAGCGGGAACGGCGGCGGGGCCGGCGGACCCGGCGGCGGGATGGGCGGCTCGGGGACCGGCTCGCAGATCTCGGAGTGGGTGGCGGCGAACTTCACCCAGGTCACGATCAGCGGGTCGACGTTCTACGACCTGACCCAGCCGCTGTCGTCCGCCACCGGCACCACGGGCTCCGCCACGACCCAGACCACCTGAGGAGCGCCGCGATGACCACCACCGTCCTCGACATCGTCATCCCCGTCCACAACGAGCAGCACACGGTCGCAGCCAGCGTCCGACGGCTGCACCACCACCTGGTCCAGACCTTCCCGTACCCGTTCCGGATCACGGTGGCCGACAACGCCAGCACCGACGCGACGGCAGCCGTCGCGTCGGGGCTGGTGGCCGAGCTGCCGGGCGTGGCGCTCGTGCGGCTGCCCGAGAAGGGCCGGGGCCGGGCGTTGAAGCGGGTGTGGTCGGCCTCGGACGCGCCGATCCTCGCCTACATGGACGTCGACCTCTCCACCGACCTCGACGCCCTGTGGCCCCTCGTGGCTCCGCTCATCTCGGGTCACTCGGACCTGGCCATCGGTTCGCGCCTGGCGCGTGGCGCGCGGGTGGTCCGCGGGGCCAAGCGCGAGGTCATCTCGCGCTGCTACAACCTGGTCCTGCGAGGCGCGCTGGGTGCCCGGTTCACGGACGCGCAGTGCGGTTTCAAGGCGATCCGGGCAGACGTCGCCGCCGAGCTGCTGCCGATGGTCGAGGACCACACCTGGTTCTTCGACACCGAGCTGCTCGTCCTGGCCCAGCGCTGCGGCCTGAGGATCCACGAGGTGCCAGTCGACTGGTTCGACGACCCCGACTCCCGCGTCGACGTGGTCGCCACGGCGCTGGACGACCTGCGCGGAGTCGTGAGGGTCCGCCGCGCGCTGGCCTCAGGGCGACTCCCTGTCGCCGAGGTCGCCGCTCGCATCGGCCGGCACGCCCCGGGGCCACTGGGCGYGTGGCACCAGCTGACGCGGTTCGCCGCGGTCGGTGTCGCCTCCACGGTCGTGCACCTCGGTCTGTTCGCGGCGCTCGTGCCGGCCGTCGGATCGACCCAAGCCGCCAACCTGGTGGCGCTGCTGGTCGCGACCGTCGCGAACACCGCCCTGAACCGCCGCTGGACCTTTGGGGTGCAGGGCGCCGGCGCCGTCCGGCACCAGCTGCAGGGCCTGTCGATCTTCGCGCTCACCTGGCTGGTGACCGCCGGGGCCCTGGCAGTGCTGCACGCCGTCGTCGCCACCCCCAGCACCACGGTGGCGACCCTCGTCGTCGCGAGCGCCACGGCAGCCTCGACAGGCCTGCGTTTCGTGGCCATGCGCAGCTGGATCTTCCGCCGGGACCCTCGATACCCGGTCACGCCGAACGAGCTGGTCGCGACCGGTCAGGGGTCCATAACCACCATCTGCGAGCGAACGTACAGTCGCACCTGACAGTTTCGCTCGCAGGCCTGGATCGCCACCGCGAGAAGGACCCGACGATGATGCGTGTCGGGTCCTTCTTTCGCGTGGCGGAGGCGGAGGGATTTGAACCCTCGATGGGTGTTAAACCCAAACCGCATTAGCAGTGCGGCGCCATAAACCGGGCTAGGCGACGCCTCCATGCCTGGCCGACCAGCAACCAAGCCCGCACAGGCTATCCGCACCCCTGCGACCGGAGCAAAATCGCCGCTCTCGGCGCAGCGGTCAGGTGCAGATGTCCTGGGCCGCGGTGCGTGCCTTCACGGTCTCGGTGGAGGCCGGCGTGGTCGCGGTGACGGTCTCCTTCGGCAGGGGCTTGGTGCCGAGACGGTTCGGGATCTCCACCGCCTTCGGCGAGCCGGTGCCCATGCTGAGCTCGATGGTCGAGCCGAGCAGGGCATCCTCGCGGATCTCAGCGCCCGGGTAGACCGCCGCGACCGTGCGGGCAGCCTCCTTCATGTTCGGGCCGTAACGGACCACGACACCTTCGGTGGGCGCGCCACTGCCGGTGAGGTAGGACGAGATCGTGAAGCCCTGGACCTCGAGCTCGCCGGCTGCCTGCTTGGCCAGGCCGGCCACCCCCGAGTTGTTGGTGACCCGCACCTTGATGTCGCCGGGGCTCACGGTCAGAGCCGGCTCGGTGGTCGGCGACGCGGTCGCCGTGGTGGTGGACGACGGCACCTTCGTGCCCGGCAGGGGTTCGTCCTTGCGGATCGACTTCCAGATGGTCTCGGCTCCCGAGGCCCACTGGACGCGGTTGGGGTCGGGCACATAGGCCTCGGTCGGGAGCTTCACGAACCGGATCTGGTCGGTGCCGATCCTGGAGACGCTCCCGGCGATGTCCTTCATCTCCCCGACGTCGAGGGCCTTGTCGGTGGTCATCGCCGAGGTCGTGGCGTTGAGGAAGCGGAACAGCTTGTCCGGGCGCAGCAGGAGCGAGGACTTGGTGGCTTCTTGGATCACCGAGGAGAGGAAGGCCTGCTGGCGGTCGATCCGGCCCAGGTCGGACCCGTCGCCGATGTTGTGGCGCAACCGCACGTAGGCGAGGGCGTTCTTGCCATTGACCTTGGTCCGGCCGGCGGGGAGGTCGAGGTGGCTCTGGCGATCCTTGACGGCTTCGGGCAGGCAGAYGGTCACACCGCCGAGGGCGTTGACCATGTCCTGGAACCCGCGGAAGTCGATCACCACGAAGTGGTCGATGAAGACACCGGTCAGACCCTCGAACGTGCGGATGGTGCAGGCCGGTCCACCCAGGGTGAAGTTCTGGTTCCACTGCCGGACGACGCCGTCCTGCACCTTGTCTGCCTTGTTCTTGCAGTCCCGGGGCGCCTTCGTCATGGAGTCCCGGGGGATCGACACGACGATCGCCGACTTCCGGTCCGCGGACAGGTGCACGATGAGGTTGGTGTCGGAGCGGCTGCCTTCCATGCCGTACTCCGTCTGCCCACTGCCGAGGTTGGTGCCCTCCCGGCTGTCCGAACCCATCACGAAGATGTTGAGCGGAGCCAGGTTGGTCTGGGCATCCGTCGTGGCTTCCTGCTTGGGTCGATCGCCCAGCGCGCTGCTGATGTCGAGCCGCGTGATGTTGCCGTTGAGCTTCACGTAGGCGGCGACACCGAGGACCAGGGCAACCACGAGCACCCCGGCCACGCCGAAGGCGGCTCGTCGCATCCACGGATGGCGGTGGGTCTTGCCCACGTGGCGGTCGGACCGACGCCGGGACGTACTGGTGTTCTGCTGCGTGCCGTCCCCCGTGGCACCCGTGCTCTGGCCGGACTCGTCGTCGTCCCGCGCAGAGCCGTTGGTGGGCTCGCTCACGTGTACCTCTCTGATTCCGAAAAGCCACGCCGTGCTGGTGGCTCGGGCGACGGATCGCCTCCGTGAGTGTACGGGCGCATCCTGAGTGTTCTGCCCGATGCGCCTCCCACCTCCCGACGCCGCACAGGGCCTCGGGGTTGGCTCCGGACGACAAATGGGACGAACACAGTCACGCGTGGGGTTGGATGGACCGATGACGAAACGTGCAGTCGTGGGGGGAGTCGTCGCGGCCGTTCTCGTCGCCGGAGCGGTCGGCGCGGGGTTGTGGTGGCGGCACGCCGAGGCGGAGAAGGAGCTCGACGCCGCCGCCAAGGAGGAGGTGGCAGCGTTCGCCTCGTCCTGGACGGGGCGCTCGTTCAGCACGCCGGGCATCCTCTTCACCGGCTCCAACAGTGACGTCGTCCAGGCCGAGTTCGTCAAGGCGACGGCCGGGCTGGGCTCGGGTCCGGTGAAGGTCACGGCCGACGGGGTCCGACGGACGGGCGACCGGGCCACGGCCACTGCGCACGTCACCTGGACCCTCGCGGGGGGAGTCGCCTGGTCCTATGACGTGCCGGTCGCCGTCGAGCGGGCCGAGACCGGCGGGAGCCGGTGGGCCGTCACCCCCCCGAAGGACCACTCGCAGTGGCACCCCCGGCTCAAGACCGGCGCCACCTTGACGGCCACGCGCACGTGGGGCGACCGAGGCACCCTGCTCGACCGTGACGGCGGCGCGCTCACGCCGATCGGCAAGGTCTACCCGGTGCAGATCGACCCGGCCCGGGCCACGGCTGCCACCGTCCGCCAGCTGGAGAAGGTCGTCGACGAACCCGCCGGCTCCCTCGTGGCCAAGCTCGCCGCTGCCACCAAGGCCGAGAGCAAGGCGCCGATCCCCGTCATCACCTACCGGCAGGCCGACTTCGACGAACGCAAGGCCGCGCTCGACGCCCTCAAGGGCGTCATCTACCCGGCCCGTGAACAACCGCTGGCCAAGTCCCGCACGTTCGCGCAGCCGCTGCTCGGGGCGTTCGGCTCCGTCAGCGCCGAGCTCGTCGCCAGGAGCAAGGGCCGGTATGCCGCGGGCGACTACGCCGGCGTGAGTGGACTCCAAGGGCAGTACGACGCGGTGCTCGGTGGCACGGCGGGCGTAGAGGTCACCTCGAGTGCGGCTCCGGACACGCCGCTGTTCTCCAAGGACGCGGTCGCGGGCAAGGACGTGTCGACGACCCTGTCGCCGCGCGTCCAGGACGCTGCGGAGAGCGCCCTCAAGGCGACCGGCGCGGTGCCGTCCGCCCTCGTGGCGGTCGACGTCAAGACCGGTGACGTGCTGGCTTCGGCGAACTCACCGGCCCTGGGCTTCGACCGTGCGATGACCGGTCACTATCCACCGGGTTCGGCGTTCAAGATCGCGACGACCTATGCGCTGCTCACGTCGGGCACGGTGACCCCGACGACGTCGGTGTCCTGCCCCAAGACCTTCGTGGTCGACGGCCGGTCCTACAAGAACTACGAAGGTGAGTCGCTCGGCACCCCGGACTTCACCACCGACTTCGCGCACTCCTGCAACACGGCCTTCGTCCAGCTCTCGACCAAGCTCGGCGACGACGACCTGTCCAAGGCGGCTGCCGCGCTGGGGCTGACCGGGTGGGCCAAGGACCTCGGGGTGACGAACGCCTTCGACGCCAGCGTCCCCGTGAACAACGGCAAGACGGACAAGGCGGCGGCCGCGATCGGGCAGGGCCGCAACGTCACCTCCCCCGTCGCCCTGGCGGTACTCGCGGCCAACGTCGCGCGCGGCTCTGCCGTCGCTCCGGCACTGGTCACCGAGCCTGCCGTGGCAGGAGCCGACCGCACTCCGAAGCCGTTGGACGCCAAGGCCATCGGCCAGCTGCGGACCCTCATGGGTCAGGTGGTCAGCCAGGGCACCGCCACGGCGCTGAAGGGCACGCCGGGTGGCACGGTCCGGGGCAAGACCGGCACGGCGGAGTTCGGCACGAAGAACCCACCCGAGACGCACGCGTGGTTCGTCGGCTACCAGGGCGACGTCGCCTTCGCGGTGCTGGTCGAGAAGGGGAAGAGCGGCGGCACTGTCGCCGCCCCGATCGCCAAGGACTTCCTCACGGCGCTCGCCGCCGGCTGAGCCGACGGAGGCAGCCACACGGCATACCTGCACGCGACGAGGCCCCCACCGCGTGCGGTGAGGGCCTCGTCGGAAGACTGTTGGTCGAGCAGTCCTCGGTCAGATCGGGCGAACGGCGTCAGCCTGGGGACCCTTGGGTCCCTGGGTGACCTCGAACTCCACGCGCTGCGCCTCGTCCAGCGAGCGGTAGCCCGAGGAGTCGATCGCCGAATAGTGGACGAACACGTCCGGGCCGCCGCCGTCCTGGGCGATGAAGCCGAAGCCCTTTTCAGCGTTGAACCACTTAACGGTTCCCTGTGCCATGGGGTAACTCTTTCTTTCGTAGCCATTGGGAATCCCGCACTTTGCGAAGCCCCAGGCTGCCGTTCACACACCCCCACCGACGAGCCATGCCCGCCCTCGGATGACGCCTTCGTCGGAAAGCCTGCTCTCATCAGACTGCCGGCCTTCGCCAGAAAGCCAGCTCTCGTCAGAGAACAAATGCCCGCTCTGATGGTGCTAGGGCGGGCACTTCATCGAACTTGCGAGGAACTGCTTGTTGCAACCGTGAGAAACGCTAGCACGCAGCATGGCGGGCGCGTGAGGTCCGCAGAGGTCAAATTCTCGTCAACTCCCCAACCCACGGTAACTCTCCGAACCACGGTGCGACGGCGCGCTGACAGGGCCAGCCACACCCAAACCAAGGCCAAAAAGAGCCACCCCAACGAACGTGTCAACCGTTAGGACTAATCAGTCACGCGGGTATTTCCGCAGGTCAGCAGTGGTGTCATCGTTTCGCTCACCACTACTGCTCTGGGGGACGTCCATGTCACTGTCCGCATCGTCACGTCTGCTCGCGGCCTTCGCCGCCGCGACACTGACCATCTTCTCGGCCGGGTCGGCCTTCGCCGACCAGGTCATCGCCGACGGCGACACCGTCGCCGCTGCGACCACCGACCTGGTCGCCACCGCCTGCACACTGCCGGTCACCCGGTCCGGCCTGGTCGAGGTCAGGCGGACCGGCCAGGCGAACACGCCCCACTACCTTCCGGGCGAGACGCTGAGCATCGCGATCACCGACGGCAGCACCCAGGTCGCGACCACCCTCGTGGGTGGCCCGGTCGTGGTCCCGAGCGAGTACACCGCGAACGGTGCGAAGCAGTCCTTCACGTTCCCCATCAGCACGACCATCTCGTCGGGGGCAGCGACCGGCAGCACCACGGTGGCCGTCAAGGTCACCTCGGCTGCCTACCCCGGCGGCGACACCGCCACGTTCGGGGTCTCCTGGGGCTGCACCAGCAACACCGCACCGGTGATGACCCTGCAGGGCGTCGCGAGCGCGAGCTATGAGTTCGGCTCCGCGCCGACGCCGACCTGCTCGTGGACGGACGACCACGACGGTTCGGGCAGCGTCACGCCCACCGTGTCGGCCCTCAGCGGACCTCGCGCCGCCGACGGACTCGGCAGCCGGACGGTCTCCTGCTCCTACACCGATGCGGGCGGCCTGACCGGCAGCGCGTCAGCGACCTACTCCATCGTCGACACGACCGCACCGGCGCTCTCCTCGGTCTCCAACGTGGCGGTCGACGCGGTCAACGCCGCGGGCGCTCCGGCCTCCTACACCGCCCCCACTGCCACGGACGCGGTCGA
The DNA here is from genome assembly GCF_056403895.1 of Pedococcus sp. P2_E5. NCBI lineage: Bacteria > Bacillati > Actinomycetota > Actinomycetes > Micrococcales > Intrasporangiaceae > Pedococcus > Pedococcus sp. P2_E5. The sequence continues at coordinate 9,534 of NZ_JBFUEP010000027.1, read as the reverse complement.
CGGCAGCCGTCCGGTCACCTGCCTGCCCGCGTCGGGCTCCACCTTCCCGATCGGCACCACGACAGTCAGCTGCTCGGCCAGCGACCTGAGCGGCCACAGCGCCAGCACCACCTTCACGGTCTCGGTGGCCGATCACACGGCACCAGTGGTCACGGTCCCGGCCGACGTGACGATCAACGCGACCGGCCCCGCCGGCGCCTCGCACTCCTTCACCGCGAGCGCGACCGACAACGTCGACGGCTCGCTCCCGGCGACCTGCACGCCTGTCTCCGGAAGCGTCTTCGCCTTCGGCCCGACGACGGTCACGTGCACGGCCAAGGACGTGGCCGGCAACACCGGCTCGGGTTCGTTCGTGGTGACGGTCCAGGACATCACGGCCCCCGTGGTGACCGTGCACGAGCCGGAGGCCGTCGAAGCCACCGGACCGTCCGGAGCCGTCGTCAGCTGGACCGCGGCCACCGCACTCGACGACGTCGACGGTGCCCGCCCGGTCGACTGCGACCACGCGTCCGGGGCGACCTACCCGGTGGGTGACACCACGGTGACGTGCACTGCCAAGGACACCCGCGACAACAAGGGGTCTGCGACGTTCACCGTCACGGTCCTGGACACCACGGCTCCGGCCATCACCGTCCCGGACGACATCACCGCCGAGGCCACCAGCCCTGCGGGTGCTCTCGTCTCGTGGTCGGCACACGCCACGGACCTCGTCGACGGAAGCGTCGACCTGAGCTGCACCCCCGCCTCGGGCACGCAGTTCGCCCTGGACCTGAGCACCACGGTCAGCTGCACCGCCTCCGATGCCCACGGCAACAGCGACTCGAAGTCGTTCAAGGTCTCGGTCGTCGACACGAAGGCGCCTGCGCTGCCCGACCTCGCGCCAGTCACGGAGGAGGCCACCGGACCTGACGGTGCAACCGTCACCTACGCAGTCGGGCTTGCTGCCGACCTCGTCGATGGTGACGTCGGCATCACCTGTGCACCCTCCAGCGGCACGACCTTCGCCCTCGGTGGCACCACGGTCAACTGCACCGCCACCGACTCCCACGGCAACGAGGGCACGGGCCACTTCACCGTGACGGTGAGGGACACGACGGCCCCGGTGTTCAACGACATCTCGGTCGCCACGGTCGAGGCCACCGGGCCGAACGGCGCACCGGTGTCCTTCGCCCCGACGGCCACCGACCTCGTCGACCCGTCGCCTGCCGTCGTCTGCAACCCGGTGTCCGGTTCGGTCTTCCCCCTGGGCGCGACCCAGGTGACCTGCACCGCGACCGACTTCACGGGCAACTCGGTCGACAAGACCATCACGGTGAACGTCGCCGACACGACCGCCCCGGTCGTCGGAGCGGTCGCGAGCCAGACCATCGAGGCCACCTCGGCGGCGGGCGCAGCACACAGCTGGGTGGTGCCGACCGCGACGGACCTCGTCGACGGCACCCGCCCGGTGACGTGCGACCACGCGCAGGGGTCCACCTTCGCCCTCGGTGACACCATCGTCACCTGCTCGGCGACGGACCTGAGTGGCAACACGGGCGAGGCCGCCTTCACCGTCACGGTGGCGGACCGTACGGCGCCCAGCTTCGGCAGCGTCTCGAACCGGACCGTGACGGCGACGTCGGCCAGCGGCGCGGTCGTGACCTACCCGACGCCCCAGGCCACCGACCTGGTGGACGGTCCCACCGCGGTGACCTGCACCCCGCCGAGCGGGAGCACCTTCCCGCTCGGGACGACCAACGTCACGTGCAGCTCGACCGACCACGCCGGCAACACGTCCTCGGTGTCCTTCACGGTCACCGTGGCGGTCAGCTGGAGCGGAGTGCTGGCACCGGTCACCGACGGAGGCACCTACAAGCAGGGCAGCACCATCCCGGTGAAGTTCGCGCTGACCGGCGCCTCGGCCGGCGTGACCAACCTGCAGGCCACGCTGTGGGTCCGCAAGGTCTCTGCCCCCGCGGCGGGCCAGGCGGCGGTGGCGGTGTCGACCTCGGCAGCCACCACCGGCAACCTGTTCCGCTACACCGATGGTCAGTACCTGTTCAACCTCAACACCAAGCCGCTCCAGGTCGGAACCTACGAGCTGCGGATCGACCTCGGCGACGGAGTGCCGCACACGGTGATCATCACGCTCCGGTGACCTGAGGGACGTGCGACGGCCGGAAGCCAGCAGGGGGCTTCCGGCCGTTGTCGTGCGTGCGGGGGTCTGGTCGGGCGTCAGACCCCTCGCAGGGCGCTGACCGGCGGGCGGTCCCCGCGGATGGTGGCCACCATGTCGACGACGCGCCGGGTGGCGCGCACGTCGTGGGCGCGGAACACCGTGGCGCCGAGCCAGGCCGCGATCGCCGTCGAGGCGAGCGTCCCCTCGAGCCGGTCGTCCGCCTCGAGGCCCAGGGACTCGCCCACGAAGTCCTTGCGTGACAGGGCCTGCAGGATCGGGAATCCCAGGGCTGCCACGTCGGCGGTGTGCCGCAGCACCTCCAGCGAGTGGACGGTGGTCTTGCCGAAGTCCAGGGTCGGGTCGACGAGGATGCGGTCCTCGGGTATGCCGGCCTCCCGGGCGGCGCGGGCACCCTCGGCCAGGGTGCGGAGCACGTCGCGGACGACGTCGAGCGGATCAGGCCCGTAGGTCACCTTGACGGGGTCGGTGCGCGGCGGGAGGCCACCCGTGTGGGAGCAGACCACTCCCGCCCCGATCCGGGCGGCGACGTGGACGAGCTCGGGGTCGTGGCCGGCCCAGGTGTCGTTGACGAGGTCCAGGCCGTGCCGACCCGCCTCCGTCGCCACCTCCGAGCGCCAGGTGTCGAGGCTGAGGGCGAGGTCCGGGTAGGTCTCGCGGGCATGCGCGAGGAACGGGACGACCCGCTCGATCTCCTCCTCGGCGCCGACGACCTCGCCCTCCTGCCCTGCCCGGACGCCGCCGATGTCGACGATGTCGGCGCCGGCGGACACGGCAGCCTCGAGAGCCCGCTTCGCCGACTCGAGGTCGGCGTGGCGGTTGCCGGCGAAGAAGGAGTCGTTGGTGCGGTTGATGATTCCCATCACCGCGGGAGTTGACGCGTCGAAGGTCCGACCACGCAGCCGCAGTGGCGGGGTGCGTGGCAGGTCGAGGGCGTGCGGCTCTGGGAGGCTCACCGCGCCATCCTGTCATCCGGGACCGGGCCGGACGGAAACCTGGGTCAAAGTACTCAGGCGCAGGCGGCCCGGTCGGGTGAGGATGGACCATGACCACTCCGAGCACGGCACCGGTCCGCCGGTGGATCGTCCGCATCACGATCGGCTCCTTCTCTGTCGCGGCACTGATGGGCATCGCGGCCCTCCTCGGAGGAGGCGACTTCGGGGAGACCGAGGGCCAGGTCCTGATGACCACCCTGCTCGTCGGGGTCGTCAGCATCGCCGTGCTCTGCTACCTCGCGACGGCCGGGCGAGGATCCCAGCCCGTCGGCATCGCCGGAGGCGTCACCGTCCTGGTCCCCCTCGTCACCGGTCTCGTCCTGATCTGGATCGACTTCGGCAACGGCACGGACGAGACGGTGGTCAAGTCCTTCGGCGTCGGCGCCATCGTGGCGGCCACCCTGGCCCAGGCGAGCCTGCTGCTCACACTCGGCGACAAGGCGAACCTCCGCGCACGCCGTCTCCTGCTGGGCACGATCGTGCTGGYGGCACTGCTGGCCGTCATGACCAGCATCCTCGTGCTCGGTTACAACCCCCCGGGCGACGGGTTCTACCGGGCGCTCGGCGTGATCGCGATCCTGGACGTGCTCGGCACGGTCGTCGGAGCAGCCCTGATGAAGTTCGGGTCCAGTGGGTCCGGCGCGCGGGTCGGGGACGCCGCGGGCGTCATCCTGCCCGGAGACGTGGCCGCGGCGCTGGCCGAGCACGCAGCCAGGACCGGTCGGTCCCGCGACGAGGTGGCGGCAGACGCGCTGCGGGAGTACCTCGAGCAGGCGGACCGGGCCGCGAGCTCGCGACGGGTCCAGGAGTCGAGTTCGCGGCAGCTCTAGGAGTCGAAGCCGAGCCCGGCCCGGTCCAGACCCTGGAGCCAGAGGTTGCGGCGCCCCTCCCGCTCATCGGCCCGCGCCAGCGACCACCGGGTGAGCTGGATCCCGGTGTAGGCCAACGGTTCCGGCGGGAACGGCAACGGCTTCTCGCGCACCATCCGCAGTCGGGTGCGTTCGGTGTCGCGGCCGTCGAGCAGGTCGAGCATGACCTGCGCGCCGAAGCGGGTGGCACCCACGCCGAGCCCGGTGAACCCGACGGCGTACGCGACGCGGTCGCGGTGGGCGGTGCCGTAGAAGGCGCAGAACCGGGTGCAGGTGTCGATCGCGCCGCCCCACTGGTGGCTGAACCGCAGGCCCTCGAGCTGGGGGAACGTGTCGAAGAAGTGGCCGGCCAGCCGGTCGAACGTCGCAGGTCGCTGGTCCAGGCTGGACGTCAGCCGCCGGCCGTAGTGGTAGATCGCGTCGTAGCCGCCCCAGAGGATCCTGTTGTCGGCGGACAGCCGGTAGTAGTGGAACTGGTTGGCCAGGTCGCCCACACCAGCACGACTGGCCCAGCCCAGGGAGTCGAGCTGGTCATCGGTCAGTGGCTCGGTCATCAGGGCGTAGTCGTAGACAGGCACGGTGTGCAACCGCGTGCGACGCACGAGGGAGGGAAACGCGTTGGTGCCCAAGGCAACTCGACCCGCGCGGATGACCGCACCGTCGGCCGTGGTGACCTCGACGCCCGAGCCCGCCGTCGACAGCCCGGCGACCCGCACCCCCTCGGCGATGCGCACGCCCAACGACTCGGCAGCCCGCGCCAGCCCCCAGGCCAGCCTTGCGGGGTCGACCATCGCCGTCTCGTCGGGCTCGTGGACACCGGCCAGGTACGTGGGCGAGGCCAGGTGAGCCCGCACCGCGTCGCGATCCAGGAACTGTCCCGGCTCCTCCCTCAGCCACTCCACCTGGTGCGGCTGGGTCGCCACGGTGAGCGAGCCGGTTCGCCTGAAATCGCAGTCGATCCCGTACCTCCGCACGGTCTCCTCGATCGCGTCGAGGTTCTCGCGCCCGAGGCGGCGCAACGCGGCATACTCCTGCGGCCAGCGCGCCATCCCGTTGGGTTCGCCGTGGGTCAGGCTCGCCGCACAGAACCCGCCGTTGCGTCCCGAGGCGGCCCACCCGACCGACCCTGCCTCGAGGACGAGGACGTCACGGGAAGGGTCGGCCTCCTTGGCCAGCAGCGCGGTCCACAGTCCCGAGTAGCCGGCGCCGACCACCACCAGGTCCGCCGACCGAACGCCCTCCAACCCCGGGCGACCAGCAGGTCGGTCGGGTTGGTCCAGCCAGAAGACGGCCGGCGCGGCGTCGGCGAGCGCGGGATGGCCCACCGGAGTCAGGCGTCGGCGCCGGTGTAGAAGCCGTCGGCGACGGTGAGCGCCTCGTCGAGGATCGCCAACCCCTCGCGCACCTCGTCGACCGAGGTGGTGCAGGGCGGCACGACGTGGGTCCGGTTGAAGTGGATGAACGGCCAGAGCCCGCCCTGCTTGCAGGCCGCGGCGAAGTCGTTCATCGGCTTGGCGTCCGCGCCCCCGGCGTTGAACGGCACCAACGGCTCGCGGGTATGCCGGTCGCGCACCAGCTCGAGCGCCCAGAAGACTCCCAGCCCGCGCACCTCCCCGATGCTCGGGTGACGGTCGGCCAGCTCGCGCAGGCCCGGCCCGATGACGTCCTCGCCGAGGTCGCGGGCGTGCTCGACGATGCCCTCCTCCTTGAAGATGTTGATGGAGGCGACGGCGGACGCGCACGCGAGGGGGTGGCCCGAGTAGGTCAGTCCGCCCGGGAAGGGCCGCTGGTCGAAGGTCGCCGCGATGCGCTCGGAGATGATGACGCCACCCAGGGGGACGTAGCCGCTGTTGACGCCCTTGGCGAAGGTGATGAGGTCGGGCGCCACGCCCCAGTGGTCGACGGCGAACCACTCGCCACAGCGGGCGAACCCGGCCATCACCTCGTCGGCGATCATGACGATGCCGAACTCGTCGCAGAGGTCGCGGACGCCCTGGAGGTAGCCCGGCGGCGGGACGAGGATGCCGTTGGTGCCGACCACGCTCTCCAGGATGATCGCGGCAATCGTCGCGGGTCCCTCGACCATGACCAGGTCGCGCAGGTGCTGCAGTGCGCGGACACCCTCCTCCTGCTCGGTCTCGGCGTGGAAGGCCGAGCGGTAGGGGTAGGGACCCCAGTACCGCACGATGCCCGGCATACCCGGCTCTGACGGCCACCGACGCGGATCACCGGTCAGGGCAATGGCTCCCGCGGTCGCACCGTGGTAGCTGCGGTAGGCCGCCATCACCTTGTGGCGGCCCGTGTGGAGGCGTGCCATGCGCAGGGCGTTCTCGGTGGCCTCGGCGCCACCGTTGGTGAAGAACACCTTGGTGAGGTCGCCGGGGGCCAGCTCGGTGATCAGCCGGGCCGCCTCGGAGCGCGCGTCGTTGGCGAAGGCCGGGCTGATCGTCGTGAGCCGCGCGGCCTGCTCCTGGATCGCGGCGACCAGCTTGGGGTGCTGGTAACCGATGTTGACGTTGACCAGCTGGCTGGAGAAGTCGAGGTAGCGCTTGCCGGCGTAGTCGGTGAAGTAGGAGCCCTGGGCCGACGCGATCGGCAGGGGGTCGATGAGGCCCTGCGCCGACCACGAGTGGAAGACGTGGGCGCGGTCGTCGCGCCGCACCTGGTCCTCGGTGGCGGCAGTCACGCCGTCGAGCGCCATCAGCGGGTCCGGGGGAAGCCGAGGTCGACCGACGAGGTGGCCGGGTCGGGCCAGCGCTGGGTGACCACCTTGCCGCGTGTGTAGAAGTTCACGCCCTCCGGTCCGTACATGTGGGTGTCGCCGAAGAGCGAGTCCTTCCAGCCGCCGAAGGAGTAGTAGGCGACGGGGACCGGGATGGGGACGTTGATCCCGACCATGCCGACCTCGACGTCGTACTGGAACTGGCGGGCCACGCCACCGTCACGCGTGAAGATCGCGGTGCCGTTGGCGTACTGGTTGGCATTGATGAGGGCGATGCCCTCCTCGTAGGTCTCGACGCGGACGACCGACAGGACCGGTCCGAAGATCTCGTCGGTGTAGACGGTCATCTCGGGGGTCACGTGGTCGAGCAGTGTGGTGCCGAGGAAGAACCCCTCTGTGGGGAGCTCGCCGGTCCGGCCGTCGACGACGACGGCGGCGCCCGCGGCCTCGCCGGCGTCGACGTAGCCCGCGACCTTGTCACGGTGCTCGGCGGTGATGAGCGGACCCATGTCGGTGTCGGGGTCGGCACCGTTGCCCACCGTGAGCTTGGGCAGCCGCGCGGCGATGGCGTCGACGAGGGGCTGGGCCACCTCACCCACGGCGACCGCGACGGACAGGGCCATGCAGCGCTCGCCGGCCGCGCCGTAGGCGGCGGAGACCACGGCGTCGGCCGCCATGTCGATGTCGGCGTCGGGGAGGACGAGGGCGTGGTTCTTGGCGCCACCGAGGGCCTGGACCCGCTTGCCGTTGGCCGTGCCGCGCTCGTAGATGTACTTCGCGATCGGCGTCGAGCCCACGAAGCTGACTGCGGCGATGTCCGGGTGGTCGAGGATCGCGTCGACGGCGACCTTGTCACCGTGCACCACGGTGAAGACGCCGTCGGGCAGGCCGGCTTCCTTCCACAGCTGGGCGAGGAACAGCGCCGCCGACGGGTCCTTCTCGCTCGGCTTGAGGATGAACGCGTTGCCACACGCGATGGCGTTGGCGCACATCCACAGCGGCACCATCGCCGGGAAGTTGAAGGGCGTGATGCCCGCGACCACCCCGAGCGGCTGGCGGATGTTGTAGACGTCCACGCCCGTCGAGACCTGCTCACTGAAGCCGCCCTTGAGCAGGTTCGGGACGCCGGTGGCGAACTCGACGTTCTCCAGGCCGCGGGCGATCTCGCCGCCGGCGTCGGAGAGGACCTTGCCGTGCTCGGCGGTGATGATCGCGGCCAGCTCGGGAGCGCGGTTGTGCAACAGCTCTCGGAAGGCGAAGAGCACTCCGGCTCGTTGCGACAGCGACGCGTGCCGCCACTCCCGCGCGGCCGCGGTCGCGCTGGCCACCGCGGCGTCGAGCTCCTCGACGGAGGCGAGGTCGACCTCGCCGGTCACCCGACCCGTGGCGGGGTTGTGGACGGGGGCAGAGCGTCCGGAGGTGCCCTCGCGGGGGCGGCCGTCGATCCAGTGGGAGATGCGCGTCGTCATGCCCACACCATACGATCCACCCACTAGTAACACAATACAAGCATTGCTATGGTACAAACATGACCGCCACCCTCTCCGCGCTGGAGCAGCGCCTCGACCAGCCCACCGCGAAGGGGCTGGCCCACGCGGTCTCCGCCGCGATCCGCGACGGCGTCCTCGTCGCGGGAGACCGGCTGCCCCCCATCCGCACCGTCGCCGCGCAGCTCACCCTGTCCCCCACGACGGTCAGCGCCGCGTGGGGGCTGCTCGCACGCTCCGGCGCGGTCAGCACCGACGGCCGGCGCGGCACCACGGTCCGCGACCAGCGTGGGCCGACCGGCGGCCGCTACCGCCAGGCGCTGCGCCACGAGTCCGACTTCGCCCTCGACCTGTCCACCGGGGTCCCGGACCCCCAGCTGCTCCCGTCGCTCGGCCCCGTCCTGGCGCAGCTGACGTCCGCACCGACCACGGGCAGCTATCTGGACGACCCGGTCCTGCCCGACCTCGCCGACGCGCTCCGCGCCGACTGGCCGTATGCCGCGCCCGACCTTGCCGTCGTCGACGGCGCCATGGACGCGATGGACCTCATCGTGCGCACCTCGCTGCGCTTCGGCGACCGCGTCGTGGTCGAGGACCCGGGCTTCCCACCCCTGGTCGACCTCCTCGAGTCCGTGGGCGTGCAGCTCGTGGGGGTGCCGGTGGACGACGAGGGGCTCGACCTCGCCGCACTGGAGTCAGCCCTGACCGAGCCGGTCGCCGCCATCTTCCTGCAGCCACGCGCCCAGAACCCTGTCGGCGTCACGATGACGGCTCGCCGCGCCAAGGCAATCGCCGACCTGCTCGACGGATCCGAAACCCTTGTCGTGGAAGACGATTCAGCTGCCGGCCTGTCCTCAGCCACGCTGGCGAGCATCGGCCGGTGGCGACCCGGCCACACGGCATACATCAGGTCGTTCTCCAAGTCGCACGGACCGGACCTGCGCCTCGCCGCGCTGAGCGCACCCCCGGACTTGCACCGAGCCATCACGGCCCGCCGCGAGCTCGGTCAGGGATGGTCGAGCCGGTTGCTCCAACAGGTGCTGCTGGGCCTGCTCACCAGTGACGCCGCCCGCGCCCAGGTCGCCAGGGCGACCGTGACGTATGCCGCGCGGCGGGCCCACGTGGTCGACGCACTGGCCGGGCGGGGCATCACGGTGCCGGGGACCGAGGGCATCAACATCTGGGTGCCCGTGCACGACGAGACGGCGGCGGTCGTGCGGTTGGCCAGCCAGGGGATCGGCGTTGCGCCGGGTGCACCCTTCCGGCTCGGCCCCCCGGACGGCGC
>NZ_JBFUEP010000026.1:0-58273 GCF_056403895.1 Pedococcus sp. P2_E5 | reverse complement strand
GCACGGTGGTGCGGTCTGTGAGGCGATCGGTTCGTGGGACTACGACCCGGCGCACGACCGGCTGAGGTTGTCTCCCTCGATCCTTCGACAGTACGGACTGGCCGACGCGAGAAGCTGGTCCATCGACCAGTGGCTGCGTGGCTTCCCCGAGGACCAGCGCTCGCCGCTGCGCGAAGGCATCGCCGCCATCGCCGAAGGGCGCACCCAGACCTTGAGCGTCGCCGTGTCGGTACCCGGCCCGGACGGCGATGTCCTGGTGCGGATCACCGCGCGGGGTCTTCACGACGACGCGCACAAGGTGGTCTCCATCGTGGGAAGCCATCTGGTGCTGCCCGATTCCCCGTTCTCGATCGCGAGCGTCGTCGATCCCTTCTTCTCCCGGGACCCGATGACCGGTCTGCCGACGCGGGCCGAGCTGGAGTACCGCGTCCAGCGAAGCCTGGAGCGGCACTCAGGTCAGCCGCCGGGGGCGCAGGTGGTCATGGCGATCGTCGAGGTGACGAACGTCGGCGAGATCGTGCACGCGGACGGCATCGACGCGGCGGACACGGTGATGGTGGGGCTCGCCGACCGGCTGCGCGGGTCGGACCGCTTCGTGGCTGCCCTGGGTTTCGGGTACTTCGCGGTGCTGGTGAGTGCCCGGGGCACCGGTGCGGCCGAGCGACTGGCCGTCGCCCTTCGCGCGGAGGTGGGCACGCTCCCCCCGGCCGGTTCGGTCACGCCCAGCATCTCGATCACGACCGTCGACGTGGTCGAGATCGCGTCCGGCTCCCCCGACCAGTTCCTCGCCGAGGTCACCCGGGGGCCGCGAGCGGCGGACGCGTCGCCCCCAGGCCTCGGCCGCCTCGCCATCGCCCTGACCGAACGCCAGAAGGAGATCGCAAGCCTCGTCGCGCAGGGCTTGTCGAACCGTGAGATCGCGGATGCCCTCGTGATCACCGTGCGCACGGTGGAGGGACACCTTGACGGCATCCGCGACAAGCTCGGCCTGACCAGTCGGACCCAGCTGGTGGGCCTGGTCCTCACCCGCCCGGAGGTGGTGGCTCGGCTCAGTCCTGGGGTCGCAGCCGGTAGGTCAGGACGGCGTTCCCGACCGAGGTGACCTGGCCGTCGACCAGCTCGAGACGCGTGACGGGCACCGACTCGTCGAAGAGCCGGCGCCCGACCCCGGCCACCGGGTGGGTCGTCAGGGTCAGCTCGTCGATCACCCCAGCCAGGAACAGCGACCGGATGGTGTCGATCCCGCCCACGACCGAGATGTCGCCTCCCCCGGACTCCTTGAGCGCCTGGACGTGGGCGGCCGGGTCACCGTCGATGACGGTGCTGTTCCAGCCGAGGTCACCGGACCGGGTCGAGGACACCACGTGCTTGCGCACCGGGTTGATGAACCCGCCGAACGGGTCGTCGGCACCGGCGGACTGCCAGTACTGCGACCACTCGTCCCACAGCTTGCGACCGATGACCACGTCCGTGACGCCGCCGATGGCCTTGCCCATCATCTCCATCTCCTCGGGCCCGAAGCGGTCGAACTGCCACTGGTCGGGGGACTCCACTACGCCGTTGACGGAGTTGAACAGGTGGGCCGAGACTTTTCTGGTCATGGTCGAAGCCTTTCGCACGAGGGTGGTTTCGTCGATACAGACCATGCCACCGCTCGGAACTCATCGCGTCGAGGAATGCGCAAGAAGCCGGTGGGCGGCGCCACAGAATGGGCAAGTCCCCGGGTGGGTGCTGCCGCGCGTGGCTATTCTCAGCGCAGCGACCACCGACCACCGACCACCGACGACCATCCCAGCGCAGCGACGCAGATCGCTGCCCCAGCAGAGCGATCTCCAGCGAAAGAGCGAGGCCCGATGCAGTCGAGCACCATCACCTTGTCCACCTCCGACGGAACCCAGCTGCACGTCAACCGGTGGCTGCCCGACGGCCCACCGAAAGCCGTGGTCCAGGTCGCGCACGGCATGGCCGAGCACTCCGACCGCTACGCGCGGTTCGGTGAGCGGCTCACAGCGGCTGGGTATGCCGTGTACGCGAGTGACCATCGCGGCCACGGCTCCACGGCGCGCACCGCCCAGGATGCGGGCTACTTCGCCGACGACCACGGGTGGGACACCGTGGTGGACGACCTGCACCTCATCACCGAGCACGCGCGGTCGGAGAACCCCGGCCTGCCGCTGTTCCTGTTCGGGCACAGCATGGGCTCGTTCCTGAGTCGTTCCTTCGTGACCCGGTTCGGCGCGGAGCTCGACGGGCTGGTGCTGTCAGGCACCGCCGGTGACCCCGGTGCCCTCGGCAAGGTCGGACTCGCGCTCGCGTCCGCCCAGGCCCGGCTGCGCGGCCGTCGCCACCCCAGCGGCCTGATGGACCAGCTCACCTTCGGTCAGTACGGCGCAGCCTTCAAGCCCAACCGCACCAAGTTCGACTGGCTCTCCCGCGACGAGGCGGAGGTCGACAAGTACGTCGCCGACGAGCGCTGCGGCAACGTGTTCACGAGCGGCTTCTTCGTCGACCTGCTCGGCGGGCTCGCCGCCGTCAACGCGGACTCGGTCGTGGCCCGCGTGCCCAAGGAGCTGCCCATCCACCTCATCGCCGGGTCCCTCGACCCCGTCGGCGCCAAGGGCAAGGGCGTCCAGCAGGTCGCGGACCAGTACCGCCGCCATGGCGTGCAGGACGTCAGCGTGAAGCTGTGGCCGGACGCGCGCCACGAGGTCCTGAACGAGACCAACCGCGACGAGGTGATGGACGAGGTCGTCGGCTGGCTCGACGCCCACCTGCCCACAGCGTGAGAGTCGGTCGAGAGGGCGCGACACGCTGATCGCACGGCGCAGTCGCCAGCATGTCGGGCCCTCTCGATCCGGAAAAGGCGTGCGTGACCATGTCGAGAACGCTGCGTCGGCTCCGTCCTGGGGGTGATGGTGGCCAGAATGGCCGGCACGGACGAAGGAGATGACGATGGCCAAGTACCTGCTGCTCAAGCACTACCGAGGCGGTCCGGAGCGCAGTCCCCAGGGCTGCATCCCCATGGACCAGTGGACTCCTCAGGAGATCTCGGACCACATCGGCTTCATGCACCACGTCGCCGACACCCTCCGCGAGCGGGGTGAGTTCGTCGAGGGTGAAGGGCTCTCACCCGAGGGGGCGTTCGTGCGGTACGACGGTGAGGGCAAGCCGCCGGTGACCGACGGCCCGTTCGCCGAGACCAAGGACCTGATCGCCGGCTGGATGGTGATCGACGTCGACTCGGTGGAGCGCGCGCACGAGGCGGCGGCGTTCCTCTCGTCGGCCCCGGGCCCTGGCGGCATCCCACTCAACGAGTGGATCGAGGTCCGGGCGTTCATGTCCGAGCCGCCCGTCATCACCGAGTGACGCACCCGTGAGCGACCTCGACGAGCTGCTCAAGCACGTCGCACCGCAGGTGCTCGGCATCCTCGTCCGCCGCGGCGCAGACTTCGCGGCGGCCGAGGATGCCGTGCAGGAGGCTCTGGTGGAAGCCTTCCGGCGCTGGCCCTCCGAGCAGCCCGACGACCCCAGGGCGTGGCTCGTCACGGTGGCGTCGCGCAAGTACGTCGACGCGGTGCGCTCGGAGGCCGCCCGCCGCAGGCGGGAGGAGCGGTTCCACGACGAACCCGCGCCGGGCGCCACCGAACAGGCCGACGACACGCTGCTCCTGCTGTTCCTCTCGTGCCATCCTGCGCTCTCGCCGACGTCCGCGGTGGCGCTGACCCTGCGGGCCGTCGGCGGTCTCACCACGCGCCAGATCGCGCAGGCCTACCTCGTCCCCGAGGCGACCATGGCCCAGCGGATCAGCCGGGCCAAGCACACCATCTCGGGCGAGCGGCTGACCCGGCCGGGCGAGCTCGCGGTCGTCCTGCGCGTCCTCTACCTCGTCTTCAACGAGGGCTACACGGGCGAGGTCGACCTGGCAGCGGAAGCGATTCGGCTGACTCGTCAGCTGGCGGCCAGCTCCGACGAGCCAGAGGTGGCGGGCCTGCTGGCGCTGATGATGCTGCACCACGCCCGCCGAGCGTCCCGGCGCACCGAGGACGGCGAGCTCGTGACCTTGGCCGACCAGGACCGGTCCCGCTGGGACACGACCGCGATCGCCGAGGGTGTGCGGATCCTGCAGCACGCCTTGGCCCGCGACCAGCTCGGTGAGTACCAGGTGCAGGCCGCCATCGCCGCCCTCCATGCCGATGCCCGGTCCGCCTCCCAGACCGACTGGACTCAGATCCTGGAGTGGTACGACGAGCTCGTCCGGCTCACCGACAGTCCCGTCGTCGCGTTGAACCGCGCCGTCGCCGTGGGTGAGGTCGACGGCCCCCTCGCCGGGTTGCGAGCCCTGGCCGACGTGGACGCAACCGTCCCCCGCCACGGCGCCGTCGCGGCATACCTGCACGAGAAGGCCGGCGACCTCGAGCAGGCACGCACCTTGTATGCCGTGGCCGCCAGGGCGGCGACCAGCGCTGCGGAGCGCGACCACCTCACCCGTCAGGCGGCGCGGCTCCGCGACTGACCGCCTCCGAGACCGACCGCTTCCGAAGGCTTGGCGCCAGGACGAACGGCGGGCGGCGGGCTGCGGAGGGTGCGGGTGCCGCCCGCCGTTCGTGACGACCGTCCATCCCCCGATAGTTGGTCACACCATGAGACGTCCGATGGCCCGGAACCATGACGCGCGGCCACGTCCCGGCTCGACGTCCCGCTCGACGTCGAACCCTTCGCCGGTCCTCGCGCCGGACGCTCTGACAGACTCGGGCCATGGACCACGGGGCTTCATCGCCGGACTTCGCGTCTGCCTACCGCCACGGCTTCGCCCGGGTCGCGGCGTGCACCCTCCCGGTTGCCGCGGGCGATCCCGCGCGCAACGCCGAGGCCGTCGTCGAGCAGGTGCGACTGCGGCACGCGGAGGGTGTCGCCGTGGCCCTGTTCCCCGAGCTGAGCCTGTCCGGGTACGCCATCGACGACCTCCTCCTCCAGGACGTCCTCCTCGACGAGGTCGACCGCGCCGTGGTCACCGTCGCGGTCGCGACACGGACCCTCCTTCCCGTGGTCGTCGTGGGCGCGCCCTTGCGGCACGGCAACCGGTTGTTCAACTGTGCCGTCGTCATCCACCGCGGGGAGGTCCTCGGCGTCGTCCCGAAGTCCAACCTGCCCAACTACCGCGAGTTCTACGAGAAGCGGCACTTCGCCTCCGGCGACGACACCCGCAGCGACTGGTTCCACGCGCCGCACTGGCCCGGCGCCGACGACGAGGGCGACCTCCCGTTCGGCCCGGACCTCATCTTCGAGGCCGACGACGTCCCCGGCCTGGCCGTCCACGTCGAGATCTGCGAGGACATGTGGGTCCCGGTCCCCCCGAGCGCCAAGGCCGCGCTGGCCGGAGCCACCGTCCTGCTCAACCTGTCCGCCTCCCCCATCACCGTCGGGCGCGCCGAGGACCGCCACCTGCTTGCCCGGTCGGCGAGCACGCGGTGCAACGCCGCCTACCTGTATGCCGCGGCGTCAGCAGGGGAGTCGACGACCGACCTGTCGTGGGACGGCATGACGATGGTCTACGAGATGGGCGACCTGCTCGGCGAGAGCGAGCGCTTCCCTGACGGTGCCCGCGCGACCGTCGTCGACGTCGACCTCGACCGGTTGCGCCAGGAACGCATCCGGCAGGGGTCGTTCGACGACAACCGCCGCGCCGAGCGGATCGACGCCAGCGACGGCGCAGACTTCCGCACGCTCGGCTTCGCGCTCAAGCCACCGGCCGGTGACATCGGGCTGCGTCGCAAGGTCGACCGGTTCCCCTTCGTGCCCGACGACGAGGACCGCCTGGCGCTCGACTGCTACGAGGCCTACAACATCCAGGTGTCCGGGCTCGAGCAGCGGCTGCGGGCGATCGCCACCGACACCTGGCAGCCGAAGATCGTCATCGGCGTGAGTGGCGGACTCGACTCCACGCATGCGCTCATCGTCGCGGCCAAGGCGATGGACCGGCTGGGGCGGCCTCGCGCCGACATCATCGGCTTCACGATGCCGGGCTTTGCCACGAGCGAGGGCACCAAGAGCAACGCGGTGCACCTCATGGACTCCCTCGGGATCACGTGGGAGGAGCTCGACATCAAGCCGGCCGCCACCCAGATGCTCAGGGACCTGGGCCACCCGTTCGGGCGCGGCGAGGAGGTCTACGACGTGACCTTCGAGAACGTCCAGGCCGGTCTGCGCACCGACTACCTCTTCCGCGCCGCCAACCAGCGTGGCGGCATCGTCCTCGGCACGGGCGACCTGTCGGAGCTCGCGCTGGGCTGGTGCACCTACGGCGTCGGCGACCAGATGTCGCACTACGGCGTCAACAGCGGTGTGCCGAAGACGTTGATGCAGCACCTCATCCGGTGGGTGGTCAGCAGCGGCCAGTTCGAGGGCCCGGTCAACGGCACGCTCACCGAGATCCTCGACCAGGAGATCAGCCCCGAGCTGGTTCCGACCAAGGCGGGCGAGAAGATCCAGTCCACCGAGGACGCGGTCGGGCCCTACGCGTTGCAGGACTTCACGCTCTACCACGTGCTCCGTCGCGGATACCGCCCGAGCAAGATCGCCTTCCTGGCGCTCCACGCGTGGTCCGACGTGGAGTCCGGCGAGTGGCCCGCGGGGTACCCCGAGAGCCGCCGCACGGCCTACGACCTCGCGACGATCCGGCGCTGGATGGAAGTCTTCGTGCAGCGGTTCTTCAGCAGCCAGTTCAAGCGCTCCGCGCTCCCCAACGGGCCGAAAGTCGTTGCGGGCGGCTCCCTTTCGCCCCGCGGCGACTGGCGTATGCCGTCCGATGTCACGGGCCGCGCGTGGCTGGAGGAGCTGCGGGCCAACGTCCCGGAGCACTGACGCCTTCTCGCACTCCTGCATGACTGCGCTGTCAGCGCCGAGTGCGACAGTGGTGGGGTGGCAGTCACCGTCGAGGACGTGCGCCGCATCGCGGCGCCGCTGCCCCGCGCCTACGAGGTGCTGGTCCGCGACCGGGTGAAGTTCCGTGTCGGGAGCATCGTGTGGCTGGCCTTCTCCCGTGACGAGACCGAGATGGGTTTCGCCTTCCCACGCGAGGAGCGGGCGGCGCTGGTCGAGTCGGAGCCCGACGTGTTCTTCATGCCGGGACAGGTCGACCTGCGCTACCAGTGGGTCGAGGCCTGGACGGCGGCCCTCGAGCTCGACAGGCTGCCCGAGATCGTGCTGGACGCCTGGGCGATGGTCGTGCCCAAGTCGGTGTCGGCCCCCTACTTCGCGAGCCTCACCGCCGAGCGACGGCCTCCGAGCTGACCGACCTCAGAGCCGACCGACCTCAGAGCCGACCGCTGACGATCCACTCGCAGGCAGCGTGGAGGGCTGCCCAGGGCTCGGTGCCGAGCGTGGTCGAGAACGACTCGCGGAGCCTGCCCTGAGGGTCGTAGAAGGTGGCGTTCCACTCCTGGCCGCGACCGCTCACCGACAGGGATGCCCGACGGATGAGTGTGCACGAGGTCACGTCGACGGTCATGGCGCTGTGCGGGTGCACCTCGCGTCGCACGCAGAAGGCGTGGCCCCCGATGATGTCGGTGCAGCGTGCGGCCTCGGCGGCCCGGGACCTGGCTCGGTCGTAGGCCGCCTGGGTGGCGTTGTTCAGCGACAAGGCCAGGGCCGATCGGGCCGGTGACACGCCGGCGACGCTGCAGGCGCTGGCGGCGTCGCTCATCGCCGACTCGCGCTCCATCCACGCCCGCGTCACGTCGGCGGCGAGCTGGTCGCGGGCTGTCGGTGAGGCGTTGGCGACGTACCACGCGTTGTCGAAGAGGCGCTCGATGACCGTCATTCGGGACTCCCTGCACAAGAGCCAGCTGGTGGCGAGAAATGGGTGCCGGGCTGCGGACTCGGTGATGCCCTCCCGGTAGTCACCATCGTCGGGCCGGGCGTACTACGACACATCCGGCAGCGAGGGGCTCCCCTTCTCCCTCAGGAGGACTAGGCCACCCTTGTGGATGCTGCGGTTTGGTTCCGACGACGCCTGCGCGCCCCCGACCGCCATCGTCCGAGCGAGGGGTGGCGCCCCGAGATTCCTCGGCGCATAGTGGAAATGGCGGCGTGGCGGGTGACCACGACCGTGCGCTGGGAGATGCGATGAGCCGCGAGACGACCCTGCCAGACCTGGTCCCTGTGCTGTCCGCCGGACGCCATCGCAACCCCCGCAAGGGCGCCTGCTTCATGGAGATGGCCTCGTTCCTCGCGGGTGAGCGCTGGAGCGACCACCCGGCGTGCACCCACCCGTTGCTGGCCACGCTCGCCCGGATGGTCAACGACTCGCTGGGAGACGCAGACCGGCCCAGGCTGGTCACCCTCATCCCCGACGTCGTCGGCCTCACCGGAACGGACCTCGACCTCGACCTCGTCATCGCGACGCGGGCAGCGGCTGCGGCCCTCCCCGTGGCTCCGGCGAGCCGCCAGAACGTCCTCGCGGTGGGCCTGCTGACCGCCCAGCGGTTGGCGGCGACCCGGCCCGCTGTGCGCGCCGACCTCGACGTCTGGTGCGCAACCGCCTTCGCGTCGGCCCCCGACGCCCACGCCTGGGCGGAGCGCTACGCGCGCGTCCCCCTCGTCGGCGAGCGGACCTACCGACGCCAGACCGCGCCACACACGGTCGCGTATGCCGTGGAGGGCCTCGCGGTTGCCTGCGTGGACGACGTCGCCGACCGGCTGGTCAGGTTGCTCCAGGACACGGTGGCGGACGTCGCCATCCGGGTCGGGCGCACCACCACCACGCCCCCGGCCTCGCGCGACGTGTTGCCCTCCGGTGGTCACGAGGTGGCTCTCCACCGCATTCGGTGACCACCAGGACGCAACAAGTGCCGCTGTCTCCTGACCTGGTGCCGCCCGGTGGTCACGGAGCCGCCTCAACAGGTCCTCGGTGACCACGAGGCCGCACCAAGCGCCGGGCCTGACGCCCCAAGTCGGCTCCAAGTGCTGCCCAAGTGGGTGAGGGCACCGTGTTCTGCACACCTACAGACCTGCGGAACAAGGAGTCACCCATGACCATCGAACTCACCACCTCAGCCCACCGCGCCGAGTCCCTGCGCGGCCTGTGCGACGGTGCCGTTCACCTCCCCGGCGACCCCGGGTACGACGCGGCACGCCTGCCGTGGAACGCGGCCCTCGACCAGCGGCCGGCGGCCGTCGCGCAGCCGACGACGGTCGCCCAGGTGCAACAGGTGGTACGCGCCTCCGCAGCCGCCGACCTGCGGGTCGCTCCTCAGAGCACCGGGCACAACGCCGGCCCGCTCGTCGCCCAGGGCCTGGACGATGTCGTCGTCCTGCGCACCTCGGCGATGGCCGGCGTGAGCATCGACCCAGTCCGCCGGATCGCCCGCGTCGAGGGCGGCGCCCTCTGGATGCACGCGACCGAACCCGCCGGCGACCACGGCCTGGCTGCCCTCCACGGCAGCTCCCCCGACGTCGGTATCGCCGGCTACTCGCTGGGCGGCGGCATCGGCTGGTACGCCCGACGACTTGGCCTGGCCACCAACAGCCTGACCGCCGTCGAGCTGGTCACGGCCGACGGTGAGCACGTGCGTGCCGACGCGCACCGCAACGCCGAGCTCTTCTGGGCCCTGCGTGGCGGAGGCGGCAGCTTCGGGGTCGTCACCGCCCTGGAGTTCCGGCTCTACGCCATCGAGTCGGCCTACGCGGGCATGCTCGTCTGGGACCGCGAGCTCGCGGACCCCGTGCTGCGCCGGTGGGCGCAGTGGGCTCCGGGCGCGCCCGACGACGTCACCACGTCGTTCCGCATCCTCAACCTGCCGCCCATCCCCGACATCCCCGAGATGCTCCGTGGCCGCTCGGTCGTCGTCATCGACGGTGCCGTGCTCGGCTCGGACGAGGCGGGCCGGGCCGCGCTCGCCGACCTGCGAGCCCTCTCCCCCGAGATCGACACCTTCGGGCGGGTGCCCGCGAAGTCGTTGGTGCGGTTGCACATGGATCCCGAGGGACCGACGCCCGTCGTGTCCGACTCGGCGATGCTGGGCTCCCTACCGGACGAGGCCGTCGACGCCTTCCTGTCCGAGGTGGGGGCGGGCACGTCGTCCTCGCTGCTCATGGCCGAGCTGCGTCAGCTCGGAGGCGCGCTCGGCCGGGCCCACGAAGGCGGCGGCGCGTTGTCCAGGCTCGACGGGCAGTTCGTCACCTTCGCGGGTGCCATGGCGATGACGCCCGAGCTGGCTGCCCAGGGCCAGCAGGACGCCCACCGGCTCACCAAGGTGCTGTCCCCCTGGTCGAACGGCCGCAGCTACCTCAACTTCGCCGAGACCGACGTCGACCCGCGCACCGGCTACACGGAGCGGACCTGGTTGCAGCTCAAGGGGATTCGTTCGGCGGTCGACCCGCACGGCCTGTTCGTGGGCAACCACCGCATCCCGCGGCTGGTCGAGAACGGGCGGGTCACCGACTGACCCCACGCGCAGGTGCGTCCTGACGGGGGACCAGGGGGATCGGTATGCCGCGTGGTCACCACGCGGCATACCGCTCGGTGGGGGGTGGCTGGCTGCGTCGCCGGTATCGCCTGAAAGCACGAGTGTGAACGCGGCCCCCGCGCGTACTCTCGGGCGAATGAGAGTGGGTGTCCTCGGTGCCGTGCAGGCCCATCTCGGCGACGAGCCGGTGGACCTCGGAACGCGCAAGCAGCGCGCCCTCGTCGCCGCGCTCGCCATGAACCACGGTCGCCCGGTGTCGGTGGACGCCCTCGTCGACATGCTGTGGGCTGACGGCGCGCCACCCGGGGTGAATGGCACGCTGCAGGCCTACGTCGCGGGCCTGCGCCGGACCCTCGAGCCGGCGCGCGCGGCCCGGGCGCCGTCGACGGTCCTGGTGACGGTTGCGCCGGGGTACGCGCTGCGGGTGGGCGAGGACCACCTCGACGCGGCCGCGTTCGACAGCGCGGTGAGCCGTGCCCACCGTCGGATCGGCCAGCTCGCCCGCCTGCACGATGCCAGCGGGCTCACGACCGAGGAGCTGACCTCGATCGTGGGCGACCTGGACAGGGCGCTGGCACTCTGGCGCGGCACGCCCTACCTCGAGCTCGAGGATGCGCCGTTCGCGGTGGCCGAGCGTGCCCGGCTGGAGGAGCTGCGCGTCGTCGCCCTGGAGGACCGGGCGGTGGCGGCCCTGGAGCTCGGGCAGCACGCCACCGTCGCCGGCGAGCTCGAGGCGCTCACCACGGCATACCCGCTGCGTGAACGTCTCTGGGGCCTGCGCGCGCTGGCTCTCACCCGAGCGGGCCGCCAGGCCGAGGCGCTCGACGCGCTGCGGGAGGTGCGCGAGGTGCTGGCCGAGGAGCTCGGGCTCGAACCGGGGCAGGAGCTGCGCGACCTGCAGGCGGCGGTGCTGCGGCAGGACCCCGCGCTGGACTGGCAGCCGGCGTCGCTCTCCGCGCCACCGAAAGCCGGGATGCCCGCCGGGGGAACGGGCGTTGCCGAGCCCGTCGCCGCCAACGGGTCGAGCACGCGGATCCAGTCGTTCGTCCCGACGTTGCCGCCCTGGCCGCTCGTGGGGCGGGCAGCCCAGCTGGCCGAGCTCGTCGGCGCGCTCGAGCAGGCAGAGTCGGGCGCCGTGGCCCTCGCCGCGCTGGTCGGGGAACCGGGCATCGGCAAGAGCCGCCTGGCTGCCGAGCTGGCCCGGGTCGCCGGCGAACGCGGTGCGACCGTGCTGCTCGGACGGTGCTCGCAGGACGACGGGGCGCCTCCGCTGTGGCCATGGCAGCAGGTGTTGCGGGGACTCGGGCGCGAGCTGCCCGAGACGACCGAGCAGGACGAGGACGGTGGTGGCCGGTTCCGCACGTGGGAGGCCATCGCCGGGGCGGTGTCCGAGGCGGCGCTGGGTCGCACCATCGTCGTGCTGCTCGACGACCTGCACTGGGCCGACGTCGCGTCGCTGCGCGTGCTGCGGCTGCTCGGCGAGACCGTCCAGGACGGGCGGCTGCTCGTCCTCGGCACGTGGCGCAGCCATCCCGAGCCCACCGACGCACTCCTCGACGCGGTGGAGATGTTCGCCCGTCGGCACGCGGTGCGGATCGACCTGCACGGGCTGACAGCGGGTGAGGCCTCGCGCGTCGTCGAGGCCGTGAGCGAGTCGATGCCTTCGGCCGCGGAGGCCGCGTCGCTGCGCGAACGGACCGACGGCAACCCGTTCTTCCTCGTGGAGTACGCCCGGCTGGCGCGCGAGGGCGGCGACCTGTCCGGCCTGCTCGCGGAAGCCGACCCCCCGGCCGCGGTGCACGACGTGCTCGCCCGGCGGCTCAAACGGCTGCCCGACGAGACCGTGTCGGTCCTGCGCTGGGCGGCGCTGGTCGGCCGGCAGTTCGATCTCGCGACCCTCGCCGCGATCTCGCGCCTCGAGGAGGACGACCTGCTCGACCAGCTCGACCCTGCCCTCGATGCCGGGCTGGTTCGCGAGGACGGCATCGACCGCTACCTGTTCGGTCACGCGCTGGTGCGCGACACGATCTACGCAGCGATCCCTGCGACCCGCCGCGCCCGAGCGCACGCCCGCGTCGGGGAGTCGCTGGCCGGCAGGCCGGGGCGCGAGACCGAGGTGGCGCGACACTGGCTGGCAGCCGGCCCGTCCCACGCCTCGCGGGCCTGGCTGGCGGCCGTGGGCGCGGCGGCCCTCGCGCGGAGGCTGCACGCCTACGAGGAGTCCGCCGACCTGCTCCGGTCAGCGCTCGACACCCTGCCCCAGGACCCCGACTCCACGGCACGCGAGCGGTACGACGTGCTGATGGACCTCGCCGACGCCCAGCGCTGGTCGGGCGACTGGGAGGGCCTGGTGGCCACCGCGGAGGCGGCGATCGGCGTCGCGGACGAGCTGGCGGACGTCGAGCTGCTCGGTCGGGCCGCCACCGTGACCTCCGTGGGCGCGCTCTGGCAGTCAGGGCCTCACGGCACCGTCAACGCGGTGGTCGTCGAGGCGTTGCGACGCGCGCTGGCGGGACTGCCCCCCGCCGACGGTGGCCTGCGCTGCCGGGTGATGCTGGGCCTGGCCCTCGAGATCTACTACGGCTCGACCTTCGAGGAGCGGATGGCGCTCGTCGAGGAGGGTCTGGCGATGGCCCGGCGGATCGGCGACGACGACCTGCTGCTCGACGCGTGCCAGCTCGCCTACGTCGCCGTCTGGCGACCCTCCACGGCACGGCTGCGCCGAGACCTCGTCACAGAGGGGATGGAGCTCGCGCACCGGCTCGGCAACGAACGCGCGTACGTCGTCACCACGACGCTGCGGGCTGTGGTGGCCGGAGAGCTCGGCCTGGTCGAGGAGATGTGGGAGCACGCGGTGGTGGCGCGGGACTGGGCCCAGCGGCTGCGACTGCCCTACGGACTCATCGTGCTGGACAGCCTGGAGCTGCCGTGGCTGGCGATGGCTGGGCGGTTCGACGAGTGCGTCCGGCGGATGGACGACATCGTCCGGCTGGACCAGGAGATGACGCTGTCGCAGACAGAGGACGCCACGGCCGGCGCCCTCATGTCGCTGCGGTTGTGGCAGGGCCGTTCCCTCGAGGTGGCACCGGTGCTGGAGCAGTTCGCTGAGCACAGCGTGCTGCCGGTGACCTCCACGATGCTCGTCTTCTGGCTGCGGGCCGGCGAGCTGGACCGCGCCCGGGCCTATGCCGCGACCCACGCCGTGCGCGTCGACGACGACGACTGGTTCTCGATGCTCAACTGGTGTCTTGCCGCCGAGGCCTCGCTCGGCCTGGACGACCACGCGATGGCGTCGGCCGCCTACGACCGGCTGGCGCACTTCGCCGGCTACTCGTGCTCCGCCGGCTCGGGCAACGCGATGGGCCCGGTGGACGCCTACCTCGCCCATGCGGCGGCCGCGGTCGGCGAGGCGGACCTGGCCGCCAGGCATGCCGAGCGCGCGCTGGAGCTGTGCGAGGAATGGCAGGTCCCGCTGGCCGCGCAGTGGTTGCGCGACCAGCGGGCCCGTTACGCCTTCTGAGGCCACGAGGCCCTAGTCGACGTAGCGGAAGGCCAGGGCCTCGCGCCGCTCGAAGCCCCGTCGGGTCAGCAGCCACAGGATGTGGTTCGGCCGACCGGTCTTCGCGAACACCTGGCGGCGCAGCGGCCCCGGGACGCCGTGCGCGGCCCACGGCACCAGCGCGAGGACCTTCGCGAACGTCACGCCGGCCCGGAAGTGGGTCTCCTCGAGCTGCTCCCACTCCTCGTTCGTCATCACCCGCTGGAGGATCTCGATGGCCTCGGTCTCCTCGTGCTGCAGGTGTCGCCCCAGGCTCTCCCGCGCCGCGCACAGTCGCACGGCCAGGGCCGCCCGGGCGTCCTCGTCGGCCTGGTGGGCGAGCCGCTCGAAGCCGGCGGCGCACGCCGTCAGGATCGGGTCGATGTCGGCGTGCTCGGCCTCCATGGCCTCCAGGACCTGGCGGTCCGCCTCGTCGGCACGCTCCAGGAGGGCCGGCCAGAGACCGGCGTCCTCCCCCGCGTGGTGGTGGTGCAGCACCTCGGCGAAGAGCTCCCAGCGCGCGGCCAGCGCCCGCCAGCTGGCCCGCGCCTGCGCCGGGGTGGCGACGGCCGCTGAGGCGAACGCCGCCAGGTCCCGGCGGAACCCGTGGTGCATGACGTACATCATCGTCATGTCGACCGGGCCCGGGTGGGCGGCCGTCTGCCCGGGGAAGGTGAGCTGTTCCGGCCAGGTGGGTGCAGTCGTGGTGGTCATGACAGGTTTCCTTTCAGGTCAACGGTTTTCGGTCAGTCGCGATCAGCGACTGGTGACGGTTTCGAGCTCGTCGTCCCACAGGTTCTCGTCTGAAGGGACCGCGTCCACGGTGCGGTTCGCTGCCATGCCCTCGGTGCGGTTCGCCCCCACGGGCACGGGCAGGTATGCCGGGTCGCCCGGCGTGGTGCCGGGGGTCACCGCCACCGTCGTGGCCCTTGTCGCCGTGGTCGCGGTGACCAGCTCCGGGACGAGGTCGTCGTCGGTGACCTCTGCGCGCACATGCGGCAGGATGCGGTCGAGCCAGCGTGGGACCCACCAGTTCCAGTCGCCCAGCAGCGACATGGTGGCCGGCACCAGGACCATCCGGACGACCGTCGCGTCCAGCAGGATCGCGGCGGCCATGCCGATGCCGAGCTGCTTGACCACGACGTCCACCTCGCTGGCGAAGCCGAGGAAGACCGCGACCATGATGGCCGCCGCACTGGAGATCACTCGCCCGGTGGCGGACAGCCCCCGCACGACGCTTCCGTGCGAGTCGCCCGTGCGTGCCCAGTCCTCACGGATCCGGGAGAGCAGGAACACCTCGTAGTCCATCGACAGGCCGAAGAGGATGGCGAACATCAGGATCGGCACCCAGCTCGACACGGCCATGGGGTGGTCGAGGCCGAGCAGGTCGGTCGCCCAGCCCCACTGGAAGACGGCCGTCAGGACGCCATAGGCGGCACCGATGCTCAGCAGGTTCATGACTGCTGCCTTGAGCGGGATCACGACCGAGCGGAAGACCAGCGCCAACAGCAGCACCGAGACGGCGACCACGAAGGCGATGACGACCCAGAGGCGTCCCGCGAGCAGCTGCGCGATGTCGGCGAAGAAGGCGGTGCCGCCAGTGAGCTCGGCGCCGGCCGGCAGCTGGGCCCGCAGGCTGCGCACCAGCTCGCCGGTGCGCTCGTCGGTCGGCCCGTAGGCCGGGATGGCGTCGAAGACGCTGATGGCCGAGTCTGGAGACGTGATCGCGGGAGTCACGGCGACGATGTCGGCGCGCTTCTCGAGATCCCGGGTCAGCTTGGTCAGGGCGGCATCCCCCAGCGTGGAGCGGTCGACCACGACGGTGAGCGGACCGTTGCTGCCGGGGCCGAACTCGGCGCTGACGAGGTCGTAGGCGCGCCGGGTCGTGAGCTCGGTGGACTGGCTGCTCGGGTCCTGCGGCCAGGTGCGCATGTCGAGCGCCGGGACGGCCAGGGTGAGCATCACGATCGCCGCGGCCATCGCCCACAGCAGCGGACGCCTGGCGACCTTGACCGCCCACCGTGCCGTGAACGGCATCCGGGAAGGTCCACCCTCACCGCCGGTGCCGGCGGCACTGGCACCGGCAACACCGGCGGCGCGCCCACTACGGGTCGCGCCCCCACGGCGGACCGCGCGGGGCAGCAGCCGACGGCCGGCGAAGCGGCACAGCACCGGCACCAGGGTGAGGGAGGCGGCCATCACACAGAGCACGGCGATACCGGTCGAGAACCCGAAGGAGCTGTAGACCGGCAGCCCGGCGAGCCGAAGGCCCATCAACGAGACAAGCACCGTGCTGGCGGCGAAGACCACCGAGCGACCGGCCGTGGCGGCGGCCCGTCCGGCGGACTCGGTCACGCTGAAGCCCTGGGCGAGGTACTCGGCGTGCCGGGTGACGAGCAGCAACGCGTAGTCGATGCCGACGCCGAGGCCGACCATGGTCGCGACCATCGGGGCGGCGGTGCTGACGTCGGTGGCCGCGGCGAGCAGGGTGATGCCCGCGCTGCCGACGCCGAGGCCCACGAGCGCTGTGGCGATCGGCAGGCCGGCGCTGACCACGGACCCGAAGGCGAACACGAGGATGACCAGGGCCGCGACGATGCCGATGATCTCGCCGCGACCCTCCATCGGCGCGGCCGCGCTCTCGGGCAGCTCCCCACCGAGCTCGACCTGCAGACCTGCGGAGCGCAGAGGTGCCACGGCGGTGTCCAGCGGCTCGAGGTTGCCCATGAGGTCGGGATCGGTGACGGGCGCGTCGTAGCTGACGTTGACGACTGCCGTGTCGCCGTCGGCGGAGCGCTGCGGTGGGAACACCTGCACGACGTGCGGCAGCTGCTCCAGCCGGTTCGACAGGTCGGTCAGGGCGGTGTCGGTGGGCCGGCCGCCGGAGCGGTCGTGCACGACCACGCGGGCGGCGGTGTTGCCGGCTCCGGCGAGGTGGGCGCGCAGCTGGTCGATGCCGACCTGGGCCCGGGCGCCGGGGACGTTGTAGTCGTCCTGGGGCGTGCCGCCGAGGGTTGCGGCGAGTCCGGCGATCACGAGGGCGATGAGCACCCAGGCGGAAAGCGTCCGCCACGGGTGGGCAGCGGCGCCACGGCCGAGTCGGTAGAGCGAGCGGGTCATGGTGAGTCGTCCTTCGGAAGGTGCAGCGGTGAACTGGTCGGGACCAGCGTCGGCTCACCTGCTTGTGCACCACTTGGGACTGACTTGGGGTGCCCGTTCGGCAGCGCGCCGCGGGCGGAGGCAGGTCAGGGCAGCGCGACCTCCACCTGCAGGGCGTGGTGGTCGGACGCGTCCGAGCGCAGCACCCGCGCCGAGAGGGGGCGCACGCCGCCGCCGACCCACACGTAGTCGATGCGCCGCGGCGGACGCTCGGCCTCGAAGGTGTGCCCGTCGCCGTCCCCCGCGACGGTCCAGGCATCCTCGAGCCGCCCCGCCAGGGACCGGTATGCCGGGGAGCCCGGTGTGGTGTTGAGGTCGCCGAGGAGGACGGTCGGGCGTTCGTCGAGGGTGGCCACGATCGCCTCGGCCTGCCGGGTGCGCTCGGCCTCGCTGTCCCACTGCAGGTGGGTGCCGAGCACGCGGAGGGTGGTGTCGTCCACGCGGACGGCTGCCTCGAGCAGGCCGCGCTGCTCGCTGCCCGGGAAGCACGGCAGCAGGGTGTTGGTCACGGACACCAACGGCAGACGACTCAACAGGGCGGTGCCGTACTGCGCTCGAGGTTCACCCGGGCGAGCGGGCTCGTCGTCGAGGTTCGCGGCATACGCGAGGTGGAAGCCCAGCAGCTGGGCGAGCCGACCCGGCTGGTCCTCGAACCGGCTCTGCGCCCGACGGTGACGGTCCACCTCCTGCAGCGCCACGACGTCGGCGTCACTGGCCGCGATGACGTCGGCGATGCGTGGCAGGTCCAGCACGCCGTCGAGACCGACGCCGCTGTGGATGTTGTAGCTCAGCAGGGTGAGCGTCATGGACGTCGTCCGGAACTCAGCGCGGTGGACGCCGGAGCAGCGGCGGCAGGTAGGCGGCGCCGGGAGCGTCCGGGGTCGAGGCGGCGTAGTCGGCGGGGTTGGAGATGCCGCACTGGCGCAGCGAGAGGCAGCCGCAGCCGATGCACGAGTCGAGCTTGTCGCGCAACGCCTCCAGCGCGGCGACCTGCTCGTCGAGCCGGGTCCTCCAGTGGGCCGAGATCCGGTGCCAGTCGGACTTGGTCGGCGTGCGGTTGGCAGGCAGGTTGGACAGCTCACGGCGGATCTCGTCGAGGCTCAGCCCGACGTTGCCCGCTGCCCTGATGAACGCGAGCCGGCGCAGCACGCTGCGGGCGTACCGTCGCTGGCCGCCCGACGTGCGCGACGCCTCGATCAGCCCTTCGCGCTCGTAGTAGCGCAACGCCGAGGCCGCGAAACCACTGCGCTCGGCCACCTCGGACACGGTGAGCACATCGGTCGTGTCCACGTCCTGCCCCTTCGTCTCGACCTGCGCTTGACTTCAAGTTCACTTTAACTTTGATGATGTCTCCATCAGTCGAACTTCGCAACATCGCAACATCGCAACTGGAGGCATCATGCGCACCGCCCTCATCACGGGTGGCTCGGCCGGACTCGGCCTGGCCCTGACCAAGGACCTCGCCGCGGACGGCTGGCACGTCGTCGTCGACGGCCGGGACGTCGAACGGCTGCACCACTCAGTGGGGTCGCTGCCCGGCACCATCACCCAGGTTGCGGGGGACGTGACCGACCCGGCACACCGCCAGGCGCTCGCCGCAGCCGTGGCGACGACCGGTCGGCTGGACCTGTTGGTGCACAACGCCAGCACGCTCGGCCCCACCCCCCTGCCGCCCCTTGCGGAGGTCGACCCCGACGGCCTCGACGACGTCTGGCTCACCAACGTCGCCGCCCCGCTGGCCCTCACCCAGCTGGTCCTCCCGGCGCTGCGCGCCTCCAGAGGGGTGCTCGTGGGCATCTCGTCGGACGCGGCGGTGGAGCACTACGAGGGATGGGGCGCGTATGCCGCGTCCAAGGCCGCGCTCGACCAGGTCACCCTGACGCTCGGCGCCGAGAACCCGCAGATCGCCGCCTACGCGATCGACCCCGGAGACATGCGAACCGCGATGCACCAGGCAGCCTTCCCCGGGGAGGACATCAGCGACCGCCCGCTGCCCGAGACGGTCGTGCCGGCCATCCGCACCCTGCTACGCCAGCGGCCGGCCAACGGCCGGTACCGGGCCGCCGAGTTCGCCGTGGCCACCGCGCGGGCCGCCCAACCCGTGGGGAATGGCGTCATCGCCTCCGCCGACCAGCGGGGGGTCTCGGCGTGACCCGTCTCTCCGTCGCTCCGCTGACCCGTTTCGACAGCCCCGACGACTCCACCGCGCCCGCCCCACCCGAGGAGCGCGGGCTGGCGCGCGACGAGGTGCGGATGCTCGTGGTGACCGAGCAGGGAGTGGCGCACGCGCTCTTCCGGGACCTCCCGGCATACCTGTTGCCTGGTGACCTGGTCGTGGTCAACAACTCGGCCACCCTCGCGGCGGAGTTCGATGCCATGGCCGGCCCCCGCCGTCCGGTCGTCGTGCACGCGGCCACCAGGCTCGACGACGGCACCTGGGTGGTCGAGCTGCGCACGGCACCGGACGCGTCACGCGCGATCCTGGACGCCGAGGTAGGAGACGAGCTCGAGCTCCCGGCCGGTGGCCGGCTCACGCTGCTGGCGCCCTACCCGAGGGCTGCCTCCTCCCCCACCGGGAGCGGCAACCGGCTGTGGCGCGCGGCGGTGAGCGGACCGCGTCCGCTGGAGCAGCACCTCGTGCGGTACGGACGACCCATCGCCTACGGCTACCTGGACCGGAGCTATCCGCTCGCGGCCTACCAGACGGTGTTCGCCACGCGACCGGGTAGCGCCGAAATGCCAAGTGCCGCTAGGCCGTTCAGTCCCGAGCTGGTGACCCGGCTGGTCGCGACAGGGGTCGGCGTCGCAGTGGTCACCCTGCACACGGGAGTCTCGTCGCAGGAGGCGGGTGAGGCGCCGCAACCCGAGTGGTTCGAGGTTTCGGCGACGGTCGCCCGGCTGGTCAACGCGACCCGCGCAGGTGGCGGCCGCGTCGTCGCGGTCGGGACGACGGTGACCCGCGCCCTCGAGTCGGCCGTCGACGACGTGAGCGGCGCGCTCACTGCGAGCTCCGGGTGGACGACGCGCGTGGTCTCCCGCGACGACCCGCCGCGGGTCGTGGGTGGTCTGGTCACCGGGTGGCACGACCCGGAGGCCTCGCACCTGCTGCTCGTCGAGGCGGTGGCCGGGCGGGACCTGACCCAGCGCGCTTATGACGAAGCGGCCAGGGGTGGGTACCTGTGGCACGAGTTCGGCGACTCGGGGCTGCTGCTCCCGGGTGGACGCACCTCGACTTTGCGCGATCCAAACGCTCACGTGTGACCCACCTCATCGCGCGCGTTGCGTCACGCAACCTCGTCCCGGCCGTCTTTACCTCTCGTGGGGAAGACCAACAAGAAATCGTGGCTCGGGCTGAACACTCGCCCCAGCTGGTCCGTGGCATCGATGACGGTGCTTGTCCTGGTGCTCGGCTCGGTGGGGGCCGGCACCTTCTTCGCTGGGGGCGCCTCAGCGACCGTTCCAGGGAGCCCGGGAGTGCCTCAGCCCGGCACGCCGGTCTTCGTCGAGGATTTCGAGAACGGCACCACCAACACCGCCCTGGGGGCCCAGTCCTACTCGGCGCCCGGTTCCACGACCTACGTGGGCGCTACCGGGGAGACCTACACCGGCTCACCCGCCTGGATCGACGCGGCACGCTGCAACGGCGTGATCCTCAGCAACGCCAACTCCACGACCCCTGCGTGGGCCATCTCGGGCAGCGTGGCCTCCGGGGCCAACAACCGTTGTTCCGAAGACAGCGGCGTGCTGAGCTACCAGTTCCTTCGCATGCTCGCCCTGGGCATGGGCCAGCAGTTCAGCCCGGGCTCACCGACGACGCAACACGTCAGCAGCTCCTACACGGAGTGCCAGTCGACCGACACGACGGGCGGCCAGGTCTGCGACACGATCCCCGCGGGGCCCGCCAACGGGGTCATGTTCAAGACGGTGAAGCCGATCTCGGTCACGCCGGGCCACTACTACACGTTCGGTGTGGATACGGCCTACACGAACTGCAACGTCGCGGCGGCAGACCCCTCCTACCAGTTCGCCTGGACGGACTCGGCGGGTGTGGCGCATCCGATCGGCTCTCCAGTAAACGGTTGCCAGACGACGTCCGACCCCAACGTCAAGGCCTACACCCAGTCCGTCACGGCCAACATCGGCGGCGCCTTCGGCACTGTCACGAAGACGGTCCGGATCAACTCGATGACCTCCAACGCGCCCTTCCAGGCCAGCACCAGCGCGGTCGGCATCGAGATGTGGAACAACAACGGCACCACCAACGGCAACGATGGAGCCTTCGACAACGTCCGCCTCATCGACGTGACGCCCCAGGTGGACAAGGCCTTCAGCCCCGCCCTCATTGCTCCCGGCGGCACGTCGACCCTGACCATCACGGTCACCAACACCAGCGAGCTCGACGCCAAGAACGACTGGACGCTGACCGACACCCTCCCCGCCGGCATGACCATCGCCGGCAACGCCACCGTCGGAGGCACCTGCAAGGACAACCCACCGGTCGGTGTGCCCTTCGCAGCCACCGCCGTGGCAGGGTCGGGATCGATTGCGGTCGTGGGTGGCGACCTCCCGTCGGGACAGGCTTCCTGCACCATCACGGTCGACGTGACCGCGACGTCGGAGGGTTCGTACACCAACGGCCCCCTCAACGTCACGACCAACCTCAGCCCGCCGGGCCCCGCCACGTTGGTGGTGAAGGCCCCGAGGATCACGCTCACCAAGGCCCTGGGGACCGCTCGCGCCGGAGCGGGCGACCAGTTCACCGTCGAGATCCACAGCGGCTCGGCGACGGGACCGGTGGTCAACGCGACTGCCAACTCCACCACCACCGGTAGCGGGTCCACGGTGGGCCCCGGCACGGGTACGACCGGGGCGTACCCAGCGACGGCCGGGAGCCCCTACTTCCTCACCGAGTCCAGCGCCAACCTTGCCGCCTACACGACCACCATCGCCTGCACGGACTCGGCAGGGCTCCAGACCGGACTGCCGAACGGCGCGGCCTTCAACGGGTCCATCTCCGTGACTCCGGTGGCTGGGGCCGCGATCAGCTGCACGCTGACCAACAACGCGATCCCCACCCCCGACGTCAACATCGCGAAGACGGTCGGGGCGGTCACCGGGCCCGACGCCAACGGCCTGTACACGGTCGACTACGACGTCGTCGTCCACAACTCCGGGACCGCCACGGCGACCTACGGTCCTCTGACGGACACGCCTGACTTCGCCGCCAACCTGACGACCACGGCGGGGTCCTGGACCGGTGCCGGCTCCGGCACCTGGAACGGAACCGGCAGTATCGTCCTGCGCGGGTCCGGCACCACTCTCGCCGCCGGCGCGACCGACACCTACCACCTCTCGATCACGTTCACGTACACCAACCAGACGCAGGCGACGAGCTGCGCCGGTCCGGGCACCGGCCTGTTCAACTCCGTGTCCGTGCCCGCGGGCCAGGAGCAGGGCACGACGTCCGACAACTCGGCCTGCACCACTCCCCCGTCCCCGCCGGCTCCGTCGCTGAGCCTGGTGAAGACGGTCCAGGAGACCGCGTTGACGGGTCCGGGTCAGGTGTTGCACTACTCGTTCGTGGTGACCAACACCGGTGAGGTCACGCTGCACGACCTCAGCATCGACGACGGGCTGCTCGCGGCTGCGGGCATCCCCGTCACGTGTCCGCGCAGCACTCTCGCGCCTTCAGAGTCGATGACGTGCGTCAGTGCGGAGTACTCCGTCACCCAAGCCGATGTGGACGCCGGGCACGTGGGGAACGTCGGGCTCAGCAGGGGCACCACCCCGACCGGAGACCCGGTCGAGTCGCCCACCAGCAGCACGAACACCCCCCTCGACCCCGACGGCGGGCTCACCTTCACCGACACGCCGCCCGGATCGGGAGGCATCCTGGCCTTCACCGGCGCGAACGTCGGACGCCTCCTCGGCGTGGCGTTGCTGGTGCTGCTGCTGGGTGTCCTCCTGACCGTGGTCAGTCGGCGGCGACGGACCAACGCCTGAGTCGCCTCGGCCGCCAGGGTCGGTGTCGGGCAATGGCACGCCCGGGCCCTGTCTCTCCCAGATTTCCGAGAGGCAGGGCCTGGGCGATCTGCCTAGGATCCGGGACATGACCCTCGGTGACCTGCTCGTCGACGCCTTCACCCGGATCCGCGAGGGCGCCGAGGCCGCCGTCCGTGGCCTGTCCGCGGAGCAGCTCGCGCAGCGTCCGACGCCGACGACCAACTCGATCGGGTGGCTCGTCTGGCACCTGACGCGCATCCAGGACGACCACATCGCGGAGGTTGCGGGCCACGAGCAGGTGTGGAYGAGCGGCGGCTGGCACGAGCGGTTCCGGCTGCCGTTCGGACCGGGCGACACGGGCTACGGCCACACCCCCGACCAGGTCTCCCAGGTGCGGGGTCTCGACCCGGACCAGCTGGTCGGCTACCTCGACGCCGTGCACACCGTGACCGTGGACTACGTCCGGCCGCTCACCCCCGGCGACCTCGGCCGGGTGGTCGACGAGCGCTGGGACCCGCCCGTCACGCTCGGCGTACGGCTGGTCAGCGTGGTCAACGACGACCAGCAGCACGTCGGCCAGGCCGCCTTCCTCCGCGGGCTGCTGGACGGCTGAGCGCCGGACCTAGCGGTATCGGCGGGCCAGCTCCAGGGCCCGGCGCGGGTAGTCGGCACCGAAGAGCACCCCGTGCAGCATCAGCGGGTGCAGCTGGTGCAACCCCACGCGTTGCCGCCACTGCGCGTCGAGCCGGTGCTGCTCGAGGTAGCCGCCGATCACGAAGTCCCAGTGCGGGCACCCGAACAACGCCAGCATCGCCAGGTCGGTCTCCCGGTGGCCGCCGTGCGCCGCGGGATCGATGAGCACCCCACCGCTGGGCGTCCAGGCGATGTTGCCCGACCAGAGGTCGCCGTGGATGCGGGCCGGGGTCGCCCCGTCGTCGAACTCGCCGTGGGCGACTCGACGCACGACCCGCTCGAACAGCGCAATATCGGATCGGTGGTAGATACCCCTATCGATCCCCATCGACAGCATGGGCAGCAGGCGCTGCTCGGCGTAGAACTCGCCCCAGGTCCCGCTGGCCCGCAGCGGCAGGGGCAGCAGCGCGGTCGCCGGACCGAGGAAGCCATCGCCCTCCCAGCTGTCCGGCGGGCTCCCGTATGCCGCGGCGCCGGCATCGTGGGTCCGCGCCAGTGCGGCGCCGAACGCCTCGGCCATGGCCGGGTCGGGGTTGGCGAAGGTGAGCCTGCGCAGGTCGAGGTGGTCGGAGGCGACGTCGAGCACGGTGACCACGTCCGCCCCGCCCTGGGCGCTGGCGAGCCAGGCCAGACCGGCCGCCTCCCAGCGGAAGTAGCCATCCGGCGCCGACCGACTGCCCTTGCGGAAGACCGTCGAGGGCTGCTCGATCACCGGGGGCTCCGAGGTCCGAGCCGCGCGCGTGCCATCCCGCCATCTAACCGCGCTGCGACATCCAACCGCGCGTGGGCGCCCGGCCCGCAACACGGCATACGGGAAATTTGCCAAGCCCGGCACCGGCGCTGACCGCCCGGCCACCCGCTGTATGCCGCGCGGCTGGCACCTTGCCAGCATGCAGCTCACGATCCGGGTGCGTCCGCGCCTCGCGGCCCTCGCCGCCCTCCTGCTCGTCGCCTTCCTCGCCGTCACCGCACGGACGGCACTGGCGGCCACCCCGCTGACCGTGGCGCAGGCGATCGCCACCCAGAACGGCACGAGCCAGACCGTGACGGGCTACGTCGTCGGGGAGCCGGTGGCCACGAGCACCGTCAACCGGTCGAACTTCACGGGGGACCTCGCAATCGCTCTCGCTGACTCGGCAAGCGAGACCGGCACCTCGAAGATGCTCTACGTCCAGCTGACGACGCAGTGGCGCGCGGCCTGGGGGCTGAAGACGAACCCGTCGAAGCTCGGGACGAAGATCACGGTCACCGGCACCCTGACGGCCTACTTCTCCCACGCGGGCCAGAAGTCACCGACGGCCATCACCGGCGGCACCCCCGACCCGGACCCGACGACGACCACGTCGCCCCCGACCTCGACCACCACGGCACCGGGTCCGTACGACAGCACCTACTACGCCACCGCGATCGACAAGTCGGGCTCGGCACTGCGCACCTCGCTCCACACGATCATCAGGACCCAGACGGTTCTCACCTACGACCAGGTCTGGGACGCCCTCAAGGACACCGACCAGGACCCGAACCACACCTCCAACGTCATCGAGATCTACTCGGGGCGCTCGATCGCCAAGTCCGACAACGGCGGTGGCATCGACCAGTGGAACCGCGAGCACGTCTGGGCCAAGAGCCACGGGGACTTCGGCACCGCCAACGGACCCGGGACCGACGTCCACCACCTCCGTCCCGAGGACGTCACCGTGAACTCCGATCGCGGCAACCTCGACTTCGACAACGGGGGTTCGGCCGTCAGCCAGTGCGCCGACTGCTGGCGGGACGGCGACTCGTTCGAGCCGCGCGACGCCGTCAAGGGCGATGTGGCGCGGATGATCCTCTACATGGCGATCCGCTACGAGGGCGACGACGGCTGGCCGAACCTCGAGCCGAACGACTCCGTGGCGAATGGCAGCGCCCCCGCCATCGGCAGGCTCTCGGTCCTCAAGGCGTGGAGCGCCGGCGACCCACCGGACGCGTTCGAGGTGCGGCGCAACCAGGTCATCTACGACACTTGGCAGCACAACCGGAACCCCTTCATCGACCACCCGGAGTGGATCGGCTCCATCTGGCCCTAGGGAGCTGACCGGCGGGTACGGTGAGCGTGAACACCACACCGCCTGAAGGATCCCCCATGCCCGAGCTGGCCGCCGTCCCAGACCTCACACCGGACAACACCCCGAGCACCCCGAGCACCCGGAGCAGTGCGGATGCTGCGACGGCCGAGGACATCTCGAGCACCCCGCCCTCCTCGCGCATCACCCAGCGGGACGCCCGGGAGGCCGAGGCGCTCCACGAGGACGCCGGTGACCGCAGCCTGGCCGCGGCCCAGCGGTTGATGGGCGAGCTCGCGGGCTCGCTCGAGGGTCTCGACGACCTCGCCCCCTACCTCGATCGGCTCGTGGCGGCGGTCAACGCCAACATCGACGGCTGCGACGCGGTGGGGGTCACGGTGGTCATGGAGGACCGGCCGCGCACCGCGGCCTACACCACGGCCGGGACGCTCGAGATCGACGCCGTGCAGTACGCCGTCGGCGACGGGCCGTGCCYGGACGCGTTCCGCAACGGCCGGGAGAACCTCGTCGACTTCGCCGGCGGCGAGGAGCGCTGGCCGGCGTTCATGGCGGGGTGCGAGGCCGGAGAGGTGCAGTCCCTGCTCGCGCTGCCGCTGGAGTCGGGCGGTCGGCGGTTCGGGGCCTTGAACCTCTACGGCTACGCGCGGCACGCGTTCGACCACAGTGACCTGGTGCTCGTGCGGATGGCTGCGGCCCGCGCGGCCGATGCTCTGGCAGCCGCCGTCCAGGTGGCCGGTGCCCGTGAGGTGGCCGCCCAGATGGAGCAGGCGATGGCCAGCCGCGCGGTGATCGAACAGGCCAAGGGTGTGCTGATGGGCCGTCACTCGATCAGCGAGATCGTGGCCTTCGAGCTGCTCCGGCGCCAGTCCCAGGAACAGAACCTCAAGCTCCGCGTGCTGGCTTCCCAGATCGTCGCGGAGGCCCGATCCTCGCGTTCCGAGGCGCTGTGAGCTAGTCTCGACTCCACCTGAAGCAACCGGGTTCGGCCACACGGCCACCCCGGTTGCTTTTTTGTCTGACTGGGTCTGTGCATTCACGGGCGGCGGTTACGCCCCAGGAGGTCTGCAAGATGAAGGGTGCCCCCCGCACCTGCCGCGGCGGTTTCACGAGCTGTGGCGCCCCCCGCCCGTCGACCAGGCTCGGCCTGCGCTGTGGACACCTGCGCTGTGGACACGAGGCGGGGCGTACCTCCGGACTCGGCGTGCCGGGCAGGTTCGCCACCGGATGGGCGGGACACGGGCTCCCGTCGACGGCCGACCCGTCGACCCTGCTCGTCTACGTCATGGACATCTACGACCCCGCCTCCTGGGCCTACCTGCCCTCGGTCAGCGCGGTGCTCAGTGCCGCCTGCTCGCTCGTCGACGTGGAGGTCGTGCAGTCCGGCCGGTATGCCGCCAACGCACCGGCCGCGTGCCTCATCGCCCTCCTCGCCGCGGGCGAGCTGCCCGTGTCGACCGTCCTCGGTGCCGTGCAGCACGCGTACTTCGTCGACGGACGACCGCTCGACGCACCGGGAGTCCTCGAGTCGATCTGCGCGGGTCTTGGGCTGGACGGTCCCGCGATCGAGCTGTTCGCGGGCAGCCAACGTGCCCGGGAGCTGGCCGCGGAGGACTTCGAGCTCGCCCAGGACTTCGACCTCGGCGGCGGTCCCCTGCTGATCGCCAGCCGTGGCGAGCAGATCTTCGAGTTCGACGGGCCCGGCGCGACCAGTGATCGCCTCGTCGACCAGTTCAGGACGGTCCTCGCGAGGCCATAGGGTCTGTTCATGGCCAGACCGCATCGCGCTTCCATCGTCGAGGACGCCTGGCACCGTCAGGTCGACTCGGCCCTTCGCCGCCGCGGCTGGCAGACCCGGATCGTGGCCCACACCGGCTACGGCTCGCAGGAGTTCGCCCGGGTGCTCGGCAGGGTGCTCCTGACCCGACGGCCCGAGGCCGGTGAGCGCGCCGACGCCGGCGCCTCCGCCGCGGAGCTCCGGTCCGCCGAGGACGAGCGCCGTGGCTGGCGAGCGTTCCTCACCGCACCAGCCATGAACGTCCCGGTGACGATCACCGTCGGCTCCAAGACGGTGCACACCCGCAGCGACCGCAGCGGCTACATCGACACGAAGGTCAAGGACCACGGACTCGAGCCGGGCTGGCACGAGGTGACGGTGACCGCGGCCGACGMCGAGGACGTGGTGGCGGCCGTCATGATCGTGGGTGACGACGAGACCTTCGGCCTGATCAGCGACATCGACGACACGGTCATCTCGACCTCCCTGCCGCGCCCGATGATCGCGGCCTGGAACACCTTCGTGAAGAGCGAGAACGCCCGCCACGTGGTGCCCGGCATGGCGACGATGTACCGCGAGCTGCTCGAAGAGCACCCGAAGGCCCCGATGGTCTACGTCTCCACCGGCGCCTGGAACACCGCGCCGACCCTGACCCGGTTCCTGCGGCGACACGGCTACCCGCCGGGACCCCTGCTGCTCACCGACTGGGGCCCGACCAACACCGGGTGGTTCCGGTCCGGGCAGGAGCACAAGCAGGCCTGCCTGCACCGGCTCGCCAACGAGTTCCCCCACATCCGCTGGGTCCTCGTCGGTGACGACGGCCAGCACGACCCCAAGATCTACGGCGACTTCGCCGAGCAACGCCCGCACACGGTCGCAGCCATCGCCATCCGCGAGCTGACCCCGGGCGAGCAGGTGCTGTCGCACGGCATACCCGTGTCGTTGGAGGAGTTCGCCGCGCCGCGTGGCCGCCACGAGCGGGAAGTGCCGGTATGCCGCGCGGGCGACGGCTACGGCCTGGTGCGCCTGCTGCGCATCGCCCTCGACCTCTAGGCGGCGCCCCGCCCCGCGCCCGCCGCTCCCCTGCGAGAACTAGCGGCCGGTGACGTCGAGGTGGGGGGCATCCGCGCAGGGGGTCTCTCGTTCGGCCAGGCCGAACGCCGTCAGGGCCGCGCCGCCGACCAAGAGCCCGGCGCAGATCAGCATGGCCAGCCGGTAGGCCGGCGCCAGGGCATCGGCCGAGGCGTAGTCGGCACCGCCCAACCCGACCAGTGGGGGGAGCGCCGCCACCGCGAGCAGCCCGGCCGTGCGTGCGACGGCGTTGTTGACGCCACTCGCCGTGCCAGCGAGCTCGTCCGGCGCGGCGGCGAGCACGGTGCCGGTCAGGGGGGCGACCGTCATGGCGAGGCCGAGCCCGACGAGCGTGATGCCGGGAAAGACGTCGGTGACGTAGGAGGCGTCTCGGGGTGACAGGGCCAGCAGCACGAATCCCGCTGCGGCGACAAGGGTTCCGCCGATCATGTAGGGACGGGGGCTCGACCTGGCCGCGAGTCTCCCGAAGCGGCCCGCGAGGACGAGCATGACGACACTGAGGGGCAGCGTCGCGGCGCCGGCCGCGAGGGCGGACCACCCCGCCACGGTCTGGAGGAACAGCACGAGGAACAACAGCGCGGCAGACAGTCCCGCATAGACCAGGAGCGTGACCAGGTTGATGGTGGTGAACACCCGGTTGGCGAACAGTGAGGGAGGAACCATCGGATCGTGGGTGTGCATCTCTGCGCGGACGAACGCGCCCAGCGCGATCAGCCCGATGCCGCCGATGGCCAGGGCAGAGACGCTGAGCCCGTCGGACAGCGAGGTCAGGCCATAGGTCAGTCCGGCCAGCCCGACCACGGCCAGCGCAACTCCAGTCACATCGATGTGCTTGCTGGCCACCGGATTTCGCGACTCTGGCACGAACTTGAGACTCAGCACCACGACCACCACCGCGAGTGGCACGTTGACCCAGAAGGCCCATCTCCAGTCACGCTCGACGAGCCAGCCGCCGATCACAGGTCCCGACGCCGTGGCGACACCGAGCAGGCCGGTCCAGGCGCCGATGGCGGCCATCCGGTCGTCCCGGTGGAACGACGCCTGGAGGATCGCGAGGCTGCCCGGCACCAGCAAGGCAGCGCACAGACCCTGGACGGCGCGTGCCGCGACGAGCACCTCGACCGTCGGCGAGAGGGCGCAGAGCACTGAAGCGACGCCGAACCCACCCACGCCCACGGCATACATCGCTCGTCGCCCGAACCGGTCACCCAGCGAGCCGCCGAGCAGGATGAAGGAGGCCAGCGTCAGCGCGTAGGCGTTGACGACCCACTGGAGCCCGGCGAGGTCGGCCTCGAGGTCGCGTCCGATCGTCGGGAGCGCGACGTTGACGATGGTGCTGTCGAGYAGGGCGATCCCGCTCCCCAGCACCGTGGTGGCGAGGGCCAGCCGACCGGTGTGCGACTTGAGCCGCAGCAGCTCATGGGGCGCCGCCGTCGTCGTCATGGCTCCATCGTCGCACCGCCGCGCAAGGGGCCTGTCGGTGCGGGAGATTCCCGCGGATCCGCTGCGGATCTCTGACAAACTCGGCGTTGTGCCGGAGCTGCCCGAGGTCCAGGCGCTCGTCGACTTCCTCGCCGAGCGGACCGTCGGGCTGGCCGTGACAGGGGTCGAGCTCGGGTCGTTCTCGGTGCTGAAGACCTTCGACCCGCCGCCGCAGGCCCTCACGGGAGCTCCCGTCGACGCAGTGTCGCGGCACGGCAAGTTCGTCGACATCGACTGCGACGGTGTCCATCTCGTCTTCCACCTCGCCCGCGCGGGCTGGCTGCGCTGGTCGGACGCGATGCCCAACACGGTGCTGCGTCCGGGCAAGTCCCCGATCGCCCTGCGGACCCGGTTCTCCGACGCGTCCGGTTTCGACCTCACCGAGGCGGGCACCAAGAAACGTCTCGCGGCCTACCTGGTCCGTGACCCGCACGACGTTCCCGGGATCGCCTCCCTCGGACCCGACCCGATGGCCGACGAGTTCACCCGCGACGTCTTTGGTGCGCTGCTGTCCGGGCGACGCTCACAGATCAAGGGCCTGCTGCGCGACCAGGGCTTCATCGCCGGGATCGGCAACGCGTACTCCGACGAGATCCTGCACGTCGCCAGGATGTCGCCGTTCGCGATGGCCGCGACCCTCGACGACGAGGCCGTGGACCGGCTGTATGCCGCGTTGCGGGGAACGCTGTCGGCTGCCGTCGCGACCGCGTCCGGCAAACCGGCCAAGGAGCTCAAGGACGCCAAGCGCGCCGGAATGCGGGTGCACGGCCGCACCGGCGACTCCTGCCCGGTCTGCGGCGACGTCGTGCGTGAGGTGTCGTTCGCCGACTCGTCGTTGCAGTACTGCGCGACCTGCCAGACCGGTGGCAAGCCGCTGGCCGATCGACGGATGTCCCGACTCCTCAAGTAGCGGCGAGGTGGCAGGTCGCCGCCGACTCAGTCGGGCAGCAGCACGGTGGCGGCGTCGAGGAACGACTCGGCGGCCTCGTCGTCGTCGAACCACCGCAGGTAGAGGCCCGTCGTCACTCGCTCGACGAACGCCCACTGCCGCACCCGTTCCGGGTCCGTGCCGGTCAGCTCCGCCGCGTGCACACAGAGGGCCTCGTGCCGCTCGCGCGCCAGGGAATGGTCACGGCTGGCCAGGATCTCCCTGCTGAAGTCGCGCAGGGTCACGCCGACGTCGTACTCCGCTTCGCAGCGGAAGCCATCAGGGTCGACGAGCTTGTAGCGCGGGATCCCGTCGGCCTGCAACGCATTCCCAGGGTGTGGGTCGCCGTGGCAGAGGACGTCGCGCGCGGGGTCGCGGGTCGCCGACAGGTGACGGGCCAGCTCGTGGGCTCGGTCCAGGGCGGCGCCCCACCGCTCCTCGTCGTCGGCCTGGCGGAATCGGCGCACGATGCCGCCCAGCCCGGCAGCCTTGTCCTCACCGGCGGCCACCTCCGGAGCCAGGGACACCGGCACCTCCCAGGCCAGCCGCAGCGTGGCCGCCAGGTGGTCGAGCTGGTTCGCCGCAGGCATCCTCGAGGAGGCGAGGCTGGGACCGAGACGTTCCAGCAGCACGGCGCCGCGGGCGGCGTCGGACGCCAGCACCGCGGCATACCCTCGTCCGTTGGCCGCCTCGAGGGTGGTCACCTGGGCCGTGAAGCCGGGGCCCGCCTGCTCGATCTTGAGGACCGCCGGCGCGCCGTCGGAGTCGACGGCGACCACGGGGACGCCCAGCCCCTCCGTGTAGACCTCGCCGAGGGTGAGCGACCAGCGTTCCACGAGGTCGGCGAGCAGCTCGGGCAGGCCGTCGAGCACCGGCACGAGAGCGGGGTGGTCACCCACCTGGGCGCGGGCGGTGGCCACCACCCGGGCGATCGCCGCGGCGCTGCTCGTCATGGCCACACTGTGCCGCCCGGGGGGACGGTCTGCCCACTGGATTTCCGCGTGGTCTGGCGGGGGTGTTTCATTGGGGCATGACCATCCCCCAGGTGCCCGTCACGGACGTCCACGACCACGCCGTCCTCCTCGACGTGCGGGAGCAGGACGAATGGGACGCCGGCCACGCGCCGGGTGCCCTGCACATCCCGCTCGGCGAGCTGCCGTCCCGGCTCGACGAGCTGCCCGACATCGACGCGGGCACGCTCGCCGTGGCCTGTCGCGGAGGTGGCCGTTCCTCGAGGGCCGTCGCCTGGCTGTCCCAGCAGGGGTTCGACGTCGCCAACCTCGACGGTGGCATGAAGGCATGGCAGGGCGCGGGCAAGCAGCTCGTCGCCGACTCGGGCTCAGCCACGGTCAAGTAGGTCACGGCCATGGCGTGGTTCGGTCGGGGCCGCGACGACTCCGCCGCGGAGGTGCCGGAGGTGCCCGAGGCCGGGGAGCGCACGCTCCCTGATGCGGGCGACACGCTCGACCCGGGCGCCTCGCTGCGCCCGCTCGTGGACCCGCTCGGCGACGGTGAGCGTGGCCGGATCGCCGCGGCGCTGGAGTCGCTGACCGCCGAGGGCGTCGACGTCGACGACCTCGACTCGCTCAGTGCCGGCCTCGACAGGGCGTATGCCGCGTGGTCGGGCGCGCCCGAGGGTGCCCGGCCCGACCACGCCGCCATCGTGGAGCGCTACGCGGTGGGGATCGGCGAGCACATCGACCGCCACACCGACCTCGACTGGCAGGTGGTCACCGATGTCTTCGGCACCGACCTGTCGCTCACCGAGGGTTTCAAGGGTTCTTTCGTCGTCGTCCCGCACAACCTGGTGGCGGGCCGCTGGATGCGCGGCGAGACCGGCTGGATCCCCGCGGTCGTCGGCCACATCGTCCGCCGCCGCACCCGCCGCTGACCACAGGGCGCGCTGACCACAGGGCGCGCTGACCCAGGGCGCTGACCAGGGCGCCGGCCGCGGAGCGCCTGCTCCCAGAAGGTGAGCCCACGTAGGTGGGCTGAGCGGACCCGCGCGGCCCACCTCCAGATCTCACCAGCGGACGGACGTCGAGACGCTCGCCTGTCCCCCGAGCCAGCTGTGTGCCGCCGCGATGAGGCCGTCCCCGACGACCTTGGCCTTCTTGTGGTCGGTTCCGGAGTAGACGACGTCGTCGTTGTCGAAGTAGGCGTTGACGCTGAGGCTGGCATCGATGATGTGGGCGCACGCCTCGCCGGCGGTGGTGACGGTCAGCACCTCGCCGGGGCTGACCTGCAGGACGGCGCGGACGTCGACCGGCTCGCAGGACCCGGGGGCGGTCGGGAAGGTGCCATCGGAGGCGGTGATGACCAGGTCGAGCGCGCCTCCGAGTGGCCCTGCGGTCAGCCCGTCGAAGTGCCAGCTCGAGGTGGACACGCTCGGGGTGCTGTCGAAGAGGCTGCGGTCGAGGCGCTCGACCGTGGCGGCGTGAGCGCTGGCAGGGACGAGCGCCACGAGCGCGAAGGTGGCGCCGGCGACGGCGGTGATGGTGCGGACGTTCATGG
Source organism: Pedococcus sp. P2_E5 (assembly GCF_056403895.1). Lineage (NCBI taxonomy): Bacteria > Bacillati > Actinomycetota > Actinomycetes > Micrococcales > Intrasporangiaceae > Pedococcus > Pedococcus sp. P2_E5. The sequence continues at coordinate 24,558 of NZ_JBFUEP010000026.1, read as the reverse complement.
GATGACTCCAGTGATCTTTGGTCTGGCCGGGCGGTCCGGCGCTGTTGGTGAGGCAACAGTGGCCAGCGCCTCTTGGGCGGCACTTGGGCTCGACTTGAAGCTCGACTTGAACCCCGACCCTGGACCCGTCGGAGGGCGACACGATCGGCGCGTATCGCGAAATCTCAGGGAAACGCTAGAGACAGCCATACCCTGCGATCGTGGACCCGATACGCAACCCGTACGCGCCCGGAGCCGGCCAGCGCCCACCCGAGCTCGCCGGTCGTGACGAGCAGCTGCACGCCTTCGACGTCGTGCTCGAACGCATCGCGCGTGGTCGACCCGAGCGGTCCATCGTCCTCACCGGGTTGCGCGGGGTCGGCAAGACGGTGCTGCTCAACGCCCTGCGCTCCGCCGCCGTCCGCGCCCACTGGGGTACGGGCAAGCTCGAGGCACGCCCCGACCAGGGCCTGCGCCGGCCGCTGTCCGCGGCGCTGCACGTGGCGGTCCGCGAGCTCGGTCACCCCGCCGGTGACGAGGTGGACCACGTCCTCGGGGTCATCAAGGCCTTTGCCCAGCGCGACTCCGCTCCCGGCGCCAAGCTGCGCGAGAAGTGGAACCCGGGCATCGATGCCCCCGTGGCCACCGGACGCGCGGACTCCGGCGACATCGAGATCGACCTGGTCGAGCTGCTCACCGATGTGGGTGGGCTGGCGGCCGACGTGGGTCGGGGTGTCGCGATCTTCATCGACGAGATGCAGGACCTGTCGGCCGACGACGTGTCGGCGATCTGCGCGGCCTGCCACGAGATCTCCCAGTCGGGCCTGCCGGTCATCGTCGTGGGTGCCGGACTCCCGCACCTCCCGGCCGTCCTGTCCGCCTCGAAGTCCTACTCCGAGCGCCTGTTCCGCTACCAACGCATCGACCGCCTCGACCGCGCCGCGGCCGACCTCGCGCTCGTCGCGCCGGCCGCCGACGAGGAGGCCGAGTTCACGCCCGAGGCGTTGGATGCGATGTATGCCGCGACCGCCGGCTACCCGTACTTCGTCCAGGCCTACGGCAAGGTCGCGTGGGACGTCGCCCCGCGCTCGCCGATCACGGCCGAGGACATCATGGTCGCCGCACYCGAGGCAGAGGCCGAGCTGGGCGTGGGCTTCTTCGGGTCCCGGTTCGAACGTGCCACGCCCGCCGAGCGTGAGTACCTGCGGGCCATGGCGGACGCGGCGTTGACGCTGGCCGAAGCCGGCGAGGAGGTCGACGAGACCGAGTCCGTCCCAACCGCCTCGGTGGCGCAGGTGCTGGACCGCAAGCCCCAATCCCTTTCTCCCGCAAGGGACGCGCTGCTCAAGAAGGGTCTGATCTACTCTGGCGAGAGGGGCCGGATCGCGTTCACCGTCCCCCACTTCGGCCGTTACCTGCGCTCTGCCAGCTGAGGTGGGCAACACGACCTGAGGTGGGTCATCACGACGGCAACCGGTCTACCGTGAGGAGCAGGGCTCGCCCGACCTGGGCCTGACCTGGGCGACGTGTCGGGTGGAGGTGCCTCGATGAGCAGAGTCTTCACGGCGGCTGCGGTGCAGGCGGCGTACGTGCTGATGGATCGCGAGGCGACGACCGAGAAGGTCGTACGGCTCATCGCGGAGGCCGCCGCTCGGGGCGCCGAGCTGATCGTGTTCCCCGAGGTGTTCGTGCCCGGCACACCGATCTGGATCGACTCGGTCCCCATCTGGGACGGCGACGAAGCCTGGTACGCCCGCCTCGTCGACCAGGCCGTCGTCGTGCCCGGACCCACGACGGAACGGATCGGCGCCGCCGCCCGGGAGGCCGCGGCATACGTGGTGGTCGGTGTCGACGAGCGAGAGCCGCACGGGACCACGATCTACAACACGCTCCTGTACTTCGGGCCGGATGGCCGGCTGCTCAACAAGCACCGCAAGCTCATGCCCACAGGATCCGAGCGGACGGTGTGGGGCATGGGCGACGGCTCGATGCTGGACGTCGTGCCCACGGACCTGGGCCGGGTGGGTGGCCTCATCTGCTGGGAGAACTACATGCCGCTGGCGCGCTTCCACCAGTACTCCCAGGGCGTCGAGATCTGGGTCGCGCCGACCCTGGCGCAGGGTGACGGCTGGATCGCCACGATGCGGCACATCGCCCGGGAGGGTCGGGTGTGGGTGCTCGGGGTGAACCCCTGCCTGCGCGTCGACCAGATCCCGGCCGACTTCCCGGACCGCGACCGCGTGTGGCGGGCGCAGGAGGGCGCCGAGGCCGAGTGGGTCGAGCCCGGCAACAGCGTGATCTGCAACCCCAACGGCGAGATCGTCGCGGGTCCGCTGCGGCACGAGGAGGGCATCCTCACCGCCGAGATCGACCTCGCCGCGGTGGCGGCCGGGCGGCGGATGTTCGACCCCGTCGGTCACTACCACCGCCCCGACGTCTTCCAGCTGACCGTCGACACCCGGCGTCAGCGCGCCGTCACGGTCCTGGCCGAGGAGCCTCCCGCGCACGGAGCCTGACCGAGCGCCCCGGCGGCGCGTTTGCGCAGGTGAGCGGCCCGAGGCGCCCTCGGTGAGGTGGCCAGCTGTCTGGCGTTGCCGGTGCGCAGGGGCGGGTGTAGCGTCCCAAGGTCCGGACAAAGTAGTCCGAAAACCTCGGACGTACGGTCCTGACCACCCAGGCGACGCCGCCCGGCGCCGCTCCCCCTTCTGGGTCGGAGGACGACGATGTCTCGATCTCATGTTGCCGGTGCCACAGCGCTGTTGCTCGGAGCGGCCGTCATGGCGGCACAGGTGCCAGCCACTGCCACGCCGAGGGGAGGGGGAACCGCAGCAGCGGTCGCCGCAGCCGGCGACGAGCTGTCGGTGAGCACCCGCCTCGCCGACCGGCGGGAGGTCTCGGCCGGGACACGCGCCTACTCGATCGGGTTCGAGGACGGCCGGTTCTATGCCAACGGCTGGCACATCACCGGTGAGATGGGCGGTGTCTGGACCCCGCCCATGAAGATGGTCGACGGTGTGTGGTTCGGCCTCGACGACCAGTGGGTGGGTCCCGCGACGAAGTTCACCAGCGGGTGGGGGTACAGCCGCTACGACCTGCCGGACACCGCGGGCCTCAAGGTCGCCCGCACTGACTTCGTGCCTGACGGCGTCCGCGGCGCGCTCTTCGGGCTGACCGTGACGAATCCCGGTGCCGCCCGCACGGCCAAGCTGTCGGTCGACGCGCACTCCGAGCTGATGGGCCAGTACCCATGGGGCTTCGGCGGCGTGACGCCGAACGCGAGCGACAACATCCAGGACACCGGTGCCTACGACGGGAAGAGCCTCGCCTTCACCGACGACGGCGCGCTCCCCGGGGCGCCCGTCCACCACTACGCCGCCGTCGTCGGCACCGCAGCCACCCCGACCACGGGGGAGATCGGTCCCCAGTTCTATGGCCCCCAGCCCGGCCACCGCTGCACCGGCACCGAGACCGGCGCCCCGGCCGACCCCAAGCCCTCCGTCTGTGACGACGGTCCGTTCGGAAAGGGCACCGGCGGCCGGCTGACGTACAACCTCGACCTGCCGGCCGGTGGCTCGAAGACCATCTGGCTGGGCGTGGCCGGCTCCGACCAGGGCTCGACCCAGGCCGCGAGCCTGACCTCGGCTCGCGGCGAGCTCGCCAAGGCGCTGGCCGACCCCGCCGCCGCGCTGGCCGCCAAGAAGGCCTCGCGCCAGGCGCTGTCGCAGATGACCCAGCTGTCCCTGCCCGGCGACCCGCTCGTGCAGGACGCGGTGCAGTGGGGCAAGCAGAACATCGCCGACCTCACCCAGACGGCGACGGACCTGCAGATCCGCTGGACCAACCAGGGCAAGCAGTTCCCCGCACCGTCCGGGACCGTCGCCAAGGCGACCTGGATCGGGGCCGGCTTCCCCGACTACCCGTGGATCTTCGGCACGGACGCCGAGTACACCGCCTTCGCGTCCGTCTCGGTCGGGCAGTTCGAGGCCATCAAGGACCACCTGCGGGCGCTGCGTGAGGTGTCCGACATCCTCAACGACCGCTCCGGCGTCGTGACGCACGAGGTCGTCTCGGACGGGTCGATCTGGTACGGCCAGGACTCGCGCARCACCAACCCGGACGGCAGCACGGCATACAACTTCAACACCGACGAGACGGTGAAGTTCCCGAGCACCGTGGCGCTGTTGTGGCGCTGGACCGGTGACAACGGGTTCCGCGACGAGCTGTACGACTTCTCGGTGCGCAACCTCAAGTACGTCACGCGCACCCTCGACGCCGACCACGACGGCTTCCCCGAGGGCCTGGGCAACGTCGAGCGCGGCGGCATGGGCACCGAGAAGCTCGACAACACCGTCTACTACATCCGCGGGCTCTACGACCTGGCCGACATGGCGAAGGCCAAGCACGACGGCACCACCTTCGCGTGGGCCAACAACCTCGCCCGCCAGATCCAGGACCGCTTCGACCATGCGTGGTGGTATGCCGCGGCGTCCCAGTACGCCGACTCGCTCACCGACCCCGGCAACGTCCAGTCCTTCCAGAAGCACTGGATCGGCCAGACCCCGATGGAGGCCGAGCTGCGGGTCAACGGGCGCACCGTGCCGGGACTCGCGCCGTTCGCCCACGGCAACACCGCGTTGGCCGGCCGGGAAGACCCCTGCTACAGCGGGACGGCACCCTTGTCCACCGGTCTGTTCCACACCGGTTGCGGCGGCGGCCAGAACGGCACGGGCGAGAAGGTGGTCTTCGGCCTGACGACGTCGATCCAGTCGATCGGCGAGGGCAACTACGGCCGCCTCGGAGCGGGACAGCAGCAGCGCTACACGCACGCTCTGGCCGACCCGATGTTCGCCGAACCCGCCACGGGCGGGACTCCCGACGAGCAGCCGGGCGCCATGCCGGAGATCTTCCCCTCACCCGACCAGGGCGCCAACATCGACCGGTGCTGGACCTGCCGCTCGATGTTCATGCAGGCGTGGGGCAACTACGGCACCGCCTGGGCGGTCGTGCACCAGTGGCTCGGCATCCAGCCCGACCTCGGGAACGGTCAGCTGGTCGTGGTCCCGCAGGTGCCGGCCGGACAGCCGTCGGCCTCCGGTGAGCAGATCCGGCTGGGCCGCGGGTTCGCCGACGTCTCGGCCTCGGTCCTCGGTTCGCGCTACACCACCACGATCAAGGTCGGTTCGGCCGTCGGCGCCGACAAGGTCTGGATCGGGCACACCGTCCCGCGTGGCAGCACGGTGACCCAGGTCGTGCTCGACGGCCAGGTGCTGTCCGACTGGACGAGCCGCACGACGAACCGCGGCCTCGAGGTCACGGTCCCGACCAAGGCCGGGTCGCACACCCTGGTGGTGACGGCCTCGTGAACCACGCCGTGGCAACGCCGTTCCGCGTTCGGTGGAACGGCGTTGCCCCGGCTCGTGGCGAGGCTCAGTCGAGGCGCTGGGCCAAGGAGACGATGATCCCTTCCGGGCCCCGGACATAGGCCATCTTCCACGTGCCTTCGTACTCGCCAGTGCCCCCGACCAGCCCGTAGCCCTCTGTCGCAGCCCAGTCGACAGCCGCCTGCACGTCGTCCACCTCGAAGGCCACGTTGCAGTCCCAGCTCGTTGGCCATGGCGGTCGGTGAGCCAGGCAGTGAATCGGGTCGCACGAAGCGAGCGAGCTCCAGGCGGGCGCCATCGCCGGGCGCCTCGCGCCGGACGCACACACCTGACACAGTGATTCGATGCTGAACGAGGTGGCTGACGGCGTCTGGGTCCGGCAGAGCGAGTGGGTCTGGAGCAACGCCGTCGTGGTGCGCGGGGAGACTGGGTTGACCCTCGTCGATCCCGGCATCGACGGTTCCGATCTGGACCAGCTCGCCGATGACGTGGACCGGCTCGGCATCCCGGTGGTCGCGGGGTTCTCCACCCATCCGCACTGGGACCACCTGCTCTGGCATTCCCGCTTCGGTGACGTTCCGCGCTACGCCACCGCCACCGGCGCCCGGGTTGCCAGTGAAGCCCGAGAGCGGGCGCAGGCGATGGCTGCGGACAGCGCGTCGGGCATCCCTCTCGAGCTGGTCGCGCTCCTCACCCCGCTGCCCTCGGACGGGGCACCCCTGCCGGGAGAGGTCATCGAGCACCAGGCGCACGCCCCCGGCCACGCCGCGCTCCTCCTGGCTGACCGCGGCGTCCTGGTCGCGGGCGACATGCTCTCCGATGTCCTGATCCCGCTCCTCGACGCTCGCCGCCCGGGCCAGGTGGACGCGTACGCGTCGGCCCTCGACCGGCTGGGTGAGGCCACCAGGGACGTCCAGGTCGTCATCCCCGGCCACGGCGCCGTGGCCGAAGGCCCCGAAGTGGCCGCGCGCCTCGCCGCCGATCGTGCCTACATCGATGCGCTGCGCCGAGGAGAGGATCCGGTCGACGCGCGTCTGCAGCAGAACGACTGGCTCTCCGGCCCCCACCAGTCGAACCTGGAGCAGGCCCGACACTCAGCCAGCTGAACGCGGCGCCGTTGCGCTCACCCGGCTCCTGGCGAGGGAAGGATCGCGCGGGCCGTGGGGTTGTGAACGAGTGGACCGAACAGGGAGGAGCACCACCCCATGAGCGACACCACCAACCACGCCACCCAGAGCCCCGACGCCATCACCCGCATCGACCTCGGCCACGGCCTAGAGGTCAGCCGCCTCGGCTTCGGCGGCATGGCGATCACGCACGTCTACGGCGAGACCGACCCCGCGGAGGGACTGCGCACCCTCCATCACGCCGTCGACGCAGGCGTCACCTTCATCGACACCGCCGACGTCTACGGCCGCCCCCGCGAGGGCGAGTCGGGGCCGGCCGGCACCAACGAGGAGCTCGTCGGCGAGCTGCTGCGAACCCGCCGCGACGAGGTGCAGCTCGCGACCAAGTTCGGCATCACCGGCGTCCCCACCCACGGACCGGGCGGCACGGGCGTCCGCGGCGACGCGGCATACGTCCGCAGTGCGGCGGAGGCGAGCCTGCGACGTCTCGGGACGGACGTCATCGACCTCTACTACCTGCACCGCCGAGACGTGACCGTCCCGATCGAGGAGACCGTCGGCGCTATGGCAGAGCTCGTCGCAGCGGGCAAGGTGCGGCACCTCGGGCTGTCCGAGGTCACCGCGGACGAGCTGCGTGCGGCCGCCGCGGTCCATCCGATCACCGCCGTGCAGAGCGAGTGGAGCATCTGGTCGCGCGACGTCGAGGACCTCGTCGTGCCGGCCGCACGCGAGGTGGGGGCTGGCTTCGTGCCCTACTCGCCGCTCGGGCGGGGTTTCCTCACCGGGGCGATGACCAGGGAGGCGGTGGCCGGGTCGATGCTCAAGGGTCACCCGCGGTTCGACGCCGGCTTCGAGGCCAACCAGCGGGTCGTCCAGGTGGTCACGGCCGTCGCCGCCGAGCTCGGCGCCACCCCGGCCCAGGTCGCGCTGGCGTGGTTGTTCGCCCAGGGCGCGCGCCTCGGTATGCCGGTCGTGCCGATCCCCGGCACCCGTCGTCCCGAGCGGGTGGACGAGAACCTCGGGGCCCTCGCGATCCACCTCGACGACGACCAGCTGGCTCGACTGCAGGGCGCCGCGGACCTCGTCGAGGGTGGCCGCAACCTCAGCCAGGACCCGGCCTGGATCTCGTCCGGCCGCGAGTAGCCGCGCTACCCGCGGGGAGGCGGGGACGGGGTTAGGTTGGCGCCCAGAGCCATCAGCCTGAGGGAGCCCCCGTGTTAGTACAGCTCGTCGCCGCAGCACCGCAGGGAGTCGTCGACGACCTCCTCCACCTGGACATGCCCCCGGTGGAGAAGGTCATCCGGACCGTGGTGATCTACCTCGGCATCCTGCTGATCATCCGGGTCGCCGGCAAACGCCTGATGGCACAGATGAACTCGCAGGACCTCGTCGTCGTGCTCTTGCTGTCCAACGTCGTCCAGAACGCCATCATCGGCAACGACAACTCGCTCGTGGGCGGTCTGCTGGGCGCAGCCGTGCTCGTCGTCGTCAACGCGGGACTGGACCGCTGGTCACTGCGCAGCCCTCGGGTCGCCTGGCTGCTCGACGGTCGGCCCACCGTGGTGGTCGACGACGGCGTGCTCGACGACCGGGCCCTCGCCCACGTGGGCATGAGTCCCGAGGAGCTCAACAACGCGATCCAGACACACGGAGCCGACTCGCTCAGCGAGGTGCAGCGCGTCGCGCTCGAACCGGGCGGTTCCATCACCGTCGAGCTGCGGCCCGACGCGCGCAGCGCCACCATCGGCGACCTGCGGCGCGCGGTCGACGCACTCACGGCCCGCCTCGACGCCCAGGGAGGGACCGCCCCGGCCGAACCCCGCCATTGACTGCCTCGCCGTCAACGACCTTCGGGTATGCCGTGCAGCCGGCGGTGCAGCTCGCGCACCTCCTGCTCGAGCTCGGGAGCCGGACCGTCCACCCGGAGTCCCGGCGCCACGGCCTGGATCGACAGCGGTGTGACCGGGCCGGGCGGTACCTCCCACTCGCGGAGCCAGCCGACGAGCTGCTCGGTGGACACGGCATACACGATGCGGCCGAGGCCGACCCAGGCGTGCGCCGCAGAGCACATCGCGCAGTGCTCGCCGGAGGTGTAGACGGTGCAGGCGGCCCGCTCGTCTGCGGCGAGGTGCTGGGCCGCCCACTTCGCCGCCTCGAACTCCGGGTGACGCGTCTGGTCGCCGTCCTGGACGCGGTTGCGGTCCGCGAACCGGATGGCGCCCGCGCCGTCGACGAGGACCGAACCGAACGGTTCGTCGCCCGCCTCGAGCCCTTCACGGGCGAGGTCGACGCACTGGCGCAGGTGGGTGAGGTCGAGGTCGGAGAGCGACATGCGTCCGATGCTCGCAGATTCACCCGTCAGCGGTGGCTGGCCTCCAGCTCGAGGAGGTAGCGCTTGGCGGCCAGCCCACCGGCATACCCGGTCAGGGCGCCGCTGGAGGCGACGATGCGGTGGCACGGGAGCACCACGCACAACGGGTTGGCCCCGAGGGCAGCGCCGACGGCGCGGGCCGCCTTCGGTCGCTCCACCCGGGCGGCCAGCTCGCCGTAGGTCGCCCGGTCGCCGTAGCCGACCGTCGCCGCGAGGCGCGGCAGCACGGCTCGCTGGAAGTCCGACGCGAGCGCCAGGTCGGTGCGCACGGTGAACGCTCGCGTCCGTCCGGCGAGGAAGTCCTCGAGCTCGGTGCGGGCTTCGTCCAGCTCGCGTGGCTGGCGCAGCACCCGCGGCGACACACGCTCGCTGAGTCGCGCCAGGACGTGGTCCTCGTCCTCGGAGGTCGCCACGAACGCCGAGGCGACAAGAGCGCCAGAGTCGTTGCGGGCCAACAGCATCCGACCGATCGCGGTGTCCTCCACGACGTAGGAGACGTCGCTGGGGGCGAGCACCGGAGGGTGCAGGTGGGAGGGGCTCGGCTCGAAGGCCGCGAGGCGGGCAGTGGGGTCGGTCATGACACGTCCTTACGCAGGGTCGCGAGCGCGTCGCTCACGAGGCGCCGGCTCATGGCGGGCGAGGTGCCCAGCACGGTGGCGATGGTGGGGTGGTCGAGGTCGGCGACGTACTTGAGGACGACGGCTTCGCGTTGGCGGGGTGGCAGCGCCGCCACGGAGGCCCACAGGGGTCCGTCCGGCAGGTCGGCGTCAGCGGCCGGAGCTGACAGAGCGGCCGGGCCCGTGGCCAGTGAGGCCGGGTCGTCATGGGGCACCGCCCGGCGGGCCCGTCCCCGGTGCACGTCCATCGCGCACCGGTGCGTGATCGTGAGCAGCCAGCCGCGCAGGTTCCTGGCCGAGCCCAACGTCGGGTAGGCCGCGAGCGCCTGCGTCCACGCCTGCTGGGCCACGTCGTCTCCGTCGACGGGACCGGCGAGGGCGTGGGCGAGGCGTGCGACGTCGCGCCAGTGCGCGTCGACGAGGGTCTGGAAGGCGGGCAGTTTCACACCCATGGAACGCCGCACCTCCCCGTCGTGTGAGCCGTGTGAGCCCGTGGAGCCAAGTCGAGCCAACCGCCGCGGTGTGCCGCGTGCCCGGCAGGGCCGGCAGGGCGCGGCACGTGCCCGGGCTGCCATCGTGCCGCATCGTTGCGGCGATCCGGCAAAGCGCCCGGTGGGAACAGCCGTGGTGTGGAAGCATGGTCTGGTGCTCGACGATGTCGTCCCCACACCTTCCGGCCAGACCCTCCGGAGCGGTCCGCTCGTGATCGCCCACCGGGGTTCCAGCCTCGCCGAGCCGGAGCACACACTGCGGGCCTACATGCGGGCCATCGAGGAGGGTGCGGACGCTCTCGAGTGCGACGTCCGGCTCACGGCCGACTCGCACCTCGTCTGCGTCCACGATCGCCGCGTCAACCGCACCTCCAACGGACGCGGCATCGTCTCGACCCTCGAGCTCGCTGAGCTCGAGGGCCTCGACTGGGGTTCGTGGAAGCAGGACCACCCCGGTGACCTCGAGCTGCCCGACCGTGACCGCAACAGGCTCCTCACCCTGCGCAACCTGCTCACCACGGTCCTGGAGTCCGAACGGCCGATCGGCCTGGCCATCGAGACCAAGCACCCCACCCGCTATGCCGGGTTGGTCGAGCGCCAGCTGGCCCGCGTGCTGGCCGAGTTCGACCTCGACCGCCCCCGACGTCCCGACCAGCACTGGGTGCGCGTGATGTCGTTCTCCCAGCTGGCCGTCCAGCGGATGCGCCAGCTCTGCCCGGAGGTGCCGGCGGTCTACCTCATCGAGGACTCGGTGCCGTTGCGGTTCCGCGACGGGTCGCTGCCCAAGGGCATCCACACGGTCGGGATCGACATCAAGATCCTGCGGCGCTACCCCCAGACGGTGGCTCGGCAGCACCGCCACGGGCACGAGGTCTATGCCTGGACGGTCGACGAACAGGCCGACATCGAGCTCTGTCTGGAACTCGGCGTCGACGCCATCATCAGCAACCGTCCACGCGCGGTCCTCGACGCTGTGGAGGTCAGTCGGTAGTCTCCGAGCGAACTCGCAACGATGGGACATGGGCAACGGATGGCAGCAGCATCGATGGGGGAACGCCCTCACCGCTCGCAACCGTCGTCGGCGGGGCGCAGCCGAGACGCGTCCCGGACCGTCCGGGTCCCGTGGCGGGCGACGTCGGTCGCCCAGATCCGCAAGGCGCTCGTCGACGACCTCGAGGGACGTGAGGTGCCTGCCGCCGTCATCGACGAGGCTGAGATCGTGGTGTCCGAACTCGTCTCCAATGCGGTCCGGCACGCCCGTCCCCTGGCCGACGGCAACCTGCGGGTGCACTGGAAGGTCAAGGGTGGCGTCGTCGAGGTCGAAGTGACCGACGGTGGCAGCGAGAGCACCCCCCGCCCGGCTCCCCGCACCATCTGGGCGCCGTCGGGTCGAGGCCTGCGGATCGTCCGCAGCCTCGCCCACGAGTGGGGAGTCACCGAGGACCGCAACGGTTCGACGGTGTGGGCCTCCCTCGGCGGCCCCTCCCGGCGCCGCAGTCACTGAGGGTTCGGCGACGACCTCCCACTAGGGTTTGCGCCATGGGCAAGGCATCACGGCGCCGCAAGGGCGCAGACCACGGCACGGCCACGACGCGCGTCGATCCCGCACCGTTCGTCGCGCGGCCCTTCGAGGGTCTGCCCGGCGAGACCGACTGGGTCGCGATGCGCGAGATCCTCCCGGCCGCCACGGCGACCGTCACCTTCGCGAAGGGCCGGGCGCCGGAGGGCGCGCCCACCGAGGTGACCATCGCCACGGTGCTCCCGCTCGCGTGGCCGGGCCTGCACCGCGCGGACGGTGCGGTCTTCGTCGGCACCCAGTCCGGCTCCATCTCCGGGGACGCGTCGCGCGACCTCGCGACCTCCTTGCTGGCGGCCGCCTCGGCCGAGCAGGGAATGCCCATCACCAGCACGCCAGCCGCGACGGCGGACACTCCCCGGCTGCAGGACCTCCTCGACACCTCCGCGCCGTTCGAGGTCACGGTGCACCAGGGCTTCGACTTCTGGGTCGGTGAGAGCGAGCTCGACGACGAGGCCAAGGCCTCGCTCGAGCGAGCCAACGAGTCGGTCATCCCGACCGTCAAGATGGCCGCCGCGCCGTCGGCCTACTGGTGCCGCATCGGCGACCGCACCCACATCCGCCTGGTGCTCCCCGAGGACGAGGACGTCGCCACCGACGCCCTGGCCCGCCTGCACGCCAGCGGCGACAGCGGGCTCGGCGAGCCGACCCGCCTGCTCGGCGCGTTCCGCGCCGGTGGCCTGCTCGTGCCCGTCTGGGACCTCGAGTCCGACAAGACGTCCGACGACTACGAGGCCCCGCTGGCGGAGTTCATGACCCGGTATGCCGCGGCCTCGGCTGCCGACTCGCCCCTCACCGCGGAGGAGCGCCGGGCCCGGTCCGGACTGCTCAGCCGCCAGGTGACCCTGCGCTGACATGACCCAGCCCACCACCTTGACCGTGGCTGCGGTGATCCCGGCCAAGGACGAAGCGGACCGGATCGCTGCGACGGTTCGTGCCGTGCGCGGCATACCGGGGGTGGACCTGGTCGTCGTCGTCGACGACGGCAGCGCCGACGACACGGCGCAGATCGCCCRTGAGGCCGGGGCCGAGGTGGTGCGGCACGCGCGCAACCGCGGCAAGGCCGCGGCCATGACCACCGGTGCCGGCTACGTCGCCCGTCATGAAGGGGTCGAGGGCCGCGTGGGTGGTTCGGCGGGCCGACGACCGCTGCTCTTCGTCGACGGCGACCTGGAGGACACCGCTGCCAACGTCGCGGTGCTCGTGCCGCCGGTCCTCGAGGGACGGGCCGACATGACGATCGCCACCCTGCCTCCGCAGAAGACGGCGGGGGGAGGGCACGGGTTCGTGGTCCGGTTGGCCCGCAAGGGAATCGAGGACCTCACCGGCTTCGTGGCGCAGCAGCCGCTGTCGGGCATGCGGTGCATCTCCCGGCAGGCGTTCGATGCGGCCAGTCCGCTCGCACGAGGCTGGGGCGTGGAAGTCGGGCTGACCGTCGACGTGCTGCTGGCGGGCCTGCGCGTCGAGGAGGTGCCCTGCGAGCTGCACCACCGCGTCAGCGGCTCCGACTGGCGCGGCCAGGTGCACCGGGCCAAGCAGTACCGCGACGTCGCCCTCGCCCTGGCGCGCCGCCGGGCCCGGCGCGGGCTGCGCTGACCGGCGCGACGATGACGACGGCGGGTGGGGCCTCGACGTCCCTGCGGGCTCGGGGCCACAGGCTGGTGACGCCCGCCCTGACCCTGTCGTTCGCGCTCCTCCTGCTGGTGGGACTGGCCGGGCCCAGCGCGGCGAAACCCCCGCTGGGTCCGCGCGGCTGGGCGCCGGGCGACCTGGCCTGGTCACCCGGTCCGGCGCTCGTGACCGGCCTGCTGTGGACCGCCTACGTCGTCGGCGCCCTGGGAGTCGCTGCGCGGCTGCGCGGAGAGCACTCCGTGGTGTCTGGGGCGTCGATGCTCGGTGCCGTCGCCACCCGGGCCCGACGCCGACTGGTCCCGGGTGGCTGGGCGCTTCCGGTCGGCTTGGCGGTGCTGGCCCTGCTCACGGGTCCGTTCGGTTCCGCCGACCACACCAACTACGCGGCCTACGGCCGGATCGCCGCCCTCGGCGGAGACCCCTACCTCACCCCGCCGAGCGGGTGGTCCGCCCTGGACCCGGTGACCTCGGCGGTCGAACCCCCGTGGACCGACACGGTCAGTGTCTACGGACCCTTCGCCACCCTGCTGCAGTCGCTGACCTCCCACGTCGCGGGGGCCAACGTCCGCGAGACGGTCTGGTGCTGGCAGGTCCTCGTCGTGCTGGCCTGGCTGGCCGTGCGGTTCCTCCTCCTGCGGGCGGGCGCGACCCCACGCCGGGTGGACACGCTGTGGACGCTCAACCCCCTGGTCTTCGGGGTCGGGGTCCTCGGTGCCCACGTCGACCTCGTCGCCGCCGCGCTGGCCGTCGCCGCGCTGGTGCTGGCGGCGCGCCGCCCCTGGGCCGCCGGCGCTTTCGCCGGTCTCGCGGTGTCCTGCAAGGTCACCTACGGCGTGGTGGCGCTCGCAGTGCTGCTCGGCTGGTGGGTCCACGACAGGGCCGGTTTCGTCCGCCGGGCGGTGCAGTTCGCGCTCGCCGCCCTCGTCCTCGTCGTGCCCCTGCACCTGTGGGCAGGGCCGCACGTGTTCGACCAGCTGGACCGGGCTCGCCGGTCGATCTCGCTCGCGACGCCGTGGCGGCTGCTCTACGAAGCCCTGACCGGGCCGCTCACCTCCGGCCACGCCCGCACCGTGGTCACCTGGCTGGCAGTGCTGGCGGTCCTCGTCTTCGTGGTCGTCCTCGCCCGGCTCACCCGACACCTCGCGCCCGCCACCTCGACCGGGGCGGCGGTTCGATGGGCGCTCGTGCTGAGCACGGCCTACACCGTCGCTGCGCCCTACTCCTTGCCGTGGTACGACCTGCTCACGTGGGCGACGCTGCCGGTGCTCGCGGCCAGCGTGCTGGACGTGATCCTGTTGGTGCGACTGGTCGCGATGGCAGTCGCCTACGTGCCGGGTCGCGTGGTCGGCATGACGCCGACCGTCGAGCGCATCACCCTGTGGGTGCGCCGCACCCCGGTGCCGTATGCCGCGTTGCTGGTGTGGGGGTGGCTCACCGTCGCCGCGACGCGCGTGTCGTCGCAGCACCCCGAGCCTCGTCCTCCAGCACCCTGACGCTGACGGCGATGATCAGGGGGACCGCGATGATCGCGCCGTTGGCCGGGATCGCCACGCCCGAGTCGTTGATCGCGAAGCCGATGGTCATCGTGATCAGCAGGGCGATCAGGCCGGGGCGCAGGGTCGGGACCGCCTCGTAGGAGCGTTGCAGGGACCGCGACCCCCACGAGGTCGGTCGAGCCAGGATCACGATGACGAAGACCAGGGCGATCGGGACGAGCAGCGCGAGGGGGTAGTTGCCGAACAGGATGTCGATGTTCTGCTGGAGCTTGCGCACGATGATGTCGCCTGCCGTGCCCTTGAAGATCGAGTCGAAGAACCGCCCCAGGTGGGACTGGTTCTCGCTGCCACGCAGCGAGTCGAGGAAGCCCACGAGCAGGAAGAGCGCAATCGTGCCTCCGGCCAGGAGGACGCCGCGCCGCCAGGTCATCCGGATGCCGAGGATGGCGAGCACGAGGTAGACCAGGCCCGGCAGCAGGGCCGGTGGACCGCCGCCGTCGGCACCCCACCCGGGGTAGCCGTCGACCACCACGGCCGCCAGCCCGATGGCCAGCGCGGCGGCGGCCGCCGCACGCGGGTTCCCGCGTCGGACGAAGTGGCTGGACACCGCGATGCAGAGCAACAGGGCAGCCGTGGCGAACAGCGCGAAGGTCACGTTGCCCATGCCGTAGAAGCGGCCGCCGACGACGGGTTGCAGTCCCATCAGCGAGGAGATCTGCAGGTGCGACCCGAACATCACGTCGCCCCCGAGGACGAGCAGGGTGGCCAGGGCGACCACGACCAGGGGCCCGGGGATGCGACGGGCCCACGGCCCGACCAGCGCGATCGCCGAGATGAGGGCCACGAACAGCCCGACGCTGAGGACGGCCGCCACCATCGGGATGGGGAAGCGCCACCACGGGAGGAGGTTGGCGAGGAACGTGGCGGCCGGGATCGTGGCGGCGATGACGGCGACCCGACGCGTGATGCCCAGCAGCCGCAGTCGCAGGGCGGTCGACCCGAAGTCGCGGCGCCAGACGATGGCCGCCAGCAGGTAGATCGCGAGCTGGGCAATCACGACGGCGTTGAAGAACGGGGGCACCAGCGGGTGGACCTCGTGGCTGGCCTGGTCGAAGTCCAGCAGGTGCCGCAGCCGGTCGCGGGCCGCGGCCTCGGAGTTGGAGTCCTCCTGGCCCCTGCGCAGCGCGAACCCACCGAGGGCTTCGGGGGTCGGCACGCCGGCCGCGCTCAGGGCGGTCACGGTCAGGTCGGCCGACTGGACGAGGCCGTCCTGGCGGGTGGAGGGGGAGTAGAGGGTGCCGGAGCCGTACCGCGGGCCCTTGGCTGCCACCAGGCGCAGTCGCTCGCTCATCCCCGCATCGGACAGGCTGGCGACGACGAGGTCGGACCCGCTCGGCGCGGCCGCCAGGACCTGGGCGATCCGCCTGTCGATGGCGGTGGCCTGGACCTGTCGGGTTCCCGCCTCGGTGGCGATCTCGTTCTCGGGCAGGTCCGTCGGGTCCCGCAACGACCCCACGTCGACGAGCGTGACCCGGCACCGCGAGAGCAGGCCGGTCAGCTCCGTGCGCTCCCACGCGGCATACCTGGGCACCGCGCCCGAGCGGTAGGCCGCGCCCACCCCGGCACCCGGCCCCACGGCCTGCACGCACTGTTGGTTGGAGGCGAGCGTCTCGCCGAGGGTGCCGAGCGTGGAGTCGAACTTCAGCGCGTCGGCAGCCTTGACGTAGCTGTTCCAGTCGGGCACGACGCCGCTGTTCACCTCGGGGACGGGCGGGCAGGGGTCGGTGGTCTTGCGGGAGCCGCTCTTGCCGGTGCCGGGGGCCGCCGCGCGGTTGCCGGCCGACAGGCTCAGCCACCCGTCGATCGGACAGGTGTTGGGGAAGACCGAACGCACGGAGAGCGCCGCCGTCGACCCGTCGCGCAGGAACGACCAGAGCGCCGGGGTGCCCTTGGCGCTCACGTCGCTCCAGGTGAGGCCGCCCGTGCCGATGAGGATGATCGGGTTGGTCGCGTCCGCCGGGGTGGCTGCGGGGGTGGCTGCAGGCTGCTCAGCGGCGGCGGTCGCACCCGGCAGCAGCACGGAGAGCAGGGTCACGAGGAGGATCGAAAACAGGCCGGCGAGGGAGAGTCGGGCGCGGCGGGTCACCCGTACAGGCTACGGGTCGCGGCGCAGGACAGAATGGGGGCGTGACCACCGCGACCCCGACCGCCGCCGTGGCCCGAGGACGTGGACACCGGTTCCGTGCCCTGGGTCGCTCCGTCGGCTCCCGCGTGGCGGGCTGGTCGCCGGCCGCGCGGTGGACGCTCGCCGTCGTGATCGTCCTCGCCGGCGCGTCCGTACCGGTGCTGCGCTACCTCGTGTTCTGGCCGCTGGACCAGTGGCAGGTCGACGTCGAGGTCTACCGCCAGGCGGGCGTCTCGATCCTCACCGGGCGACCGATCTACTCGGCCATGACCGAAGCCCCCCAGCTGCTGCCCTTCACCTACCCACCTTTCGCCGCAGTGCTCGCGGTTCCGTTGGCGTTGCTGCCCTTTGGCGCCATCGGCTGGCTGTGGACCCTGGCCCAGGTCGCGGCTACCGCCGCCATCGTCTGGTATGCCGGGTGGCGCCTCATCCACCGCACCGGCACCCTCGCGCCGATCACCCTGGCCCTCCTCACGGTGCCGATGCTGTGGCTGCACCCGGTGTCGGACGGGATCCGGTTCGGACAGGTGAACGCCTTCATGGTGCTGGCCTGCCTGATGGACCTGCGCACGCCGCGCCCCGGACTGCTGCGCCGCATCCCGGCCGGTGTCCTCGTCGGCCTGGCGATGTCGATCAAGCTGACTCCGGGTGTCTTCGTCGTGCACTACCTGGTCAACCGGCGGTGGAAGGAAGCCATCACCGCCGTGGTGACCGCGGTCGCCGTGACCCTGGGTTCGTGGGTGCTGCTGCCGGAGTCGTCGTTCGCCTTCTGGGGTGGCGCGCTCCAGGACCCCGCTCGACTCGGTCCCAACGCCGGCACGTCCAACCAGAGCATCCGCGGCTTCCTGCTGCGACTGGGCCCGTCCGGCCTGCCCGGTGACGTCCTGTGGCTGGGGCTCGTCGCCGTGGTGGGGTTCATCGGCTACCAGCTCGCGCGACGTGCCTACCTGGCGGGCGACTCGATCAGCGAGGTCGCCGCGATCGGGCTGATGGCCGTGCTGCTGTCGCCGGTGGCCTGGATCCACCACCTGCACTGGATGGTCGTCGTCATCTTCGCCGTCCTCGGTGCCGACCCGCTGCGCGACCGCCGCCGCCTCGCCGCCGCCGCGGTGGTGACGGGCTTCTTCCTGTGCCGGTTGCCGTGGTGGGGCATCACGTGGCTGAGCCACCCGGACTGGCCGCGCTGGTTCGGCCGGGTCCTGCAGAACTCCGACACCTTCGGCTCCCTGCTCGCCCTCGCCCTGCTGTGGTGGGCCCTGCACAGCAAGCCGGCCACGCGGCATACCCAGGAGCCTGGGACCGTCGAACGGGCCGAGGCGGCGCCGTGAGGATCGCGGTCCTCGACGACTATGCCGGGGCGTTCGCGCGGCTGCCGGCGGCGCGGCTGCTCGAGGGCCACGACGTGGTGGCGTTCACCGACTCGGTGACCGGGGAGGCGCTCGCCGAGCGGCTCGAGGGTTTCGACGCGGTCATCCTGCTCCAGCAGCGGACCCCGGTCCCTCGCGAGGTGGTCGAGCGGCTCACGACGGTGCGGCTGCTCAGCCAGACCGGGCGCAACACCAGCCACCTCGACGTAGGCGCCTGCACCGAGCGAGGGATCACGGTCTCGGCGGGAGGGGCGGGAGGTCCGCAGGCCACCGCAGAGCTGACCTGGGCGCTCATCCTGGCTGCCCTGCGGCACCTGCCCGACGAGGTGCAGCGGCTGCGGGCCGGGCAGTGGCAGGCTTCAGTGGGCACGGGGCTGCACGCGAAAACCCTTGGTGTCTATGGCTTCGGACGCATCGGAAGCCTCGTGGCCGAGGTGGGGCGCGCGTTCGGGATGCGCGTCGTCGTGTGGGGACGTGAGGGTTCGCTCTCCCGGGCGACGCAGGCCGGGTATGCCGCGGCGACCAGTCGCGCCGCCTTCTTCACCGAGTGCGACGTGCTGAGCGTGCACCTGCCGTTGGTCCCCGAAACCACCGGGATCGTGACGGCCGCGGATCTAGCCCTGATGAGGCCCGACGCGCTGTTCGTGAACACCTCACGGGCCTCGATCGTGGCCCCCGGAGCACTGGTGTCCGCGTTGGAGGCAGGGCGTCCCGGGCGGGCAGCTGTCGACGTGTTCGAGGTCGAACCCGTGCTCGACGCGGCCGACCCGTTGCTTGCCCTGCCGAACGTCACGGCGACGCCGCACCTGGGGTATGTCGAGTGGGACGTCCTGGAGCGGCTCTACGACGCGGCGGTCGACCAGGTGCTGGCCTTCGCGGAAGGCGCCCCCGTCAACGTCGTGGGATGACCGTCCGGTGGTCCGGTGCTCCGGTGGTCCTGCTGGACCATGGCGCGGCTCCGGCGGGTGCAGGTAGCCTCCGAGCAGCGGACCGCCGCCCCGGGTGCAGCGCCGGGCCCGGCGACCGGGGACGGAGTGACCCGTGGCCAAGCCGACGATCCTGGCCGTCGACGACGACCCCGTCGTGTCCAAGGCCATCACGCGCGACCTGCGGGACCGCTTCGGCGCCGACTACCGGGTGGTCGGTGCCACGTCGGGGGCGGGCGCGCTGGAGCTGCTGACCGAGTTCACGCTGCGAGGGCGTTCGACCGCGCTCGTGGTGTCCGACCAGCGGATGCCGCGGATGACCGGGATCGAGCTCCTCGAGCAGGTGCGGAGCGTGAGCCCGGACACCAAGCTGTTGCTGCTGACCGCCTATGCGGACACCGACGTCGCCATCCGGGCGATCAACGACATCGGGCTCGACTACTACATGCTCAAGCCCTGGGACCCGCCGCAGGACAAGTTCTTCCCCGTGGTCGAGGACCTGCTCGGGGACTGGCGGGACACCCATCGCGACGACTCCAGCCAGGTGCGGGTGGTGGGCCACCGCTGGTCCGACCGGAGCCTGGAGGTCAAGACCTTCCTCGCGCACAACCACGTGCCCTATCGGTGGCTGGACGTGGAGCGGGACGAGGGCGCGCGTGAGCTGGCCGAGCTCGCGGGAGCGCAGGCCTCCGACCTGCCCCTCGTGCTCGTCCCGGACGGCGAACCACTGCGCAGCCCGAGCAACCGCGCGGTTGCCGACGCCCTGGGTCTGCACACGCTGGCCGACGCCCCGCTCTACGACCTGTGCATCGTGGGTGGCGGCCCGGCGGGGCTGGCTGCGGCTGTCTACGCGTCGTCGGAGGGCCTGCGCACGGTGGTGGTGGAGCGCGACGCACCGGGCGGGCAGGCGGGCCAGAGCGCCTCCATCGAGAACTACCTCGGCTTTCCCAAGGGGCTGTCGGGGGCCGACCTCACCCACCGGGCCGTGGCGCAGGTGGCCAGGTTCGGCGCCGAGATGGTCGTCGCGCGCGAGGCGGTGGGGCTGCGGACCAAGGGTCCGGTGCGTTCCGTGGTCATCGACGGCGCCGACGAGCTGGAGGCGCGGGCAGTCGTCATCGCGACCGGTGTGTCCTACCGACGGCTCGAGGCGGGCGGCCTCGACGAGCTCGGGGCCCGGGGAGTCCACTACGGGGCCTCGGCCAGTGAGGCGGCCCAGTGCGAGGGCGAGGAGGTCTACGTCGTCGGCGCCGCGAACTCGGCGGGGCAGGCGGCGCTGAACCTCGCGCGGTACGCCAAGAAGGTGGTGATGCTCGTCCGCGGCGCCGGCCTCGAGCTCACCATGTCGCAGTACCTCGTCGAGCGGATCCGGGCGTGCACCAGCATCGAGGTGCGGGTGGGGTGCGAGGTGGTGGCGGCGCGCGGCGACGGGCACCTCGAGTCGCTGACTCTGCGCGACCGGGCGACCGGGGCGACCGAGGAGGTCGAGACCTCGTCGTTGTTCATCTTCATCGGGGCGATGCCACGCACCGACTGGTTGGGGGACGAGGTCGTTCGCGACGACCACGGGTTCATCGTGACCGGCCAGGACCTGCTGGTGCTTCCCGGCCGCGGGGCCTGGTCGGCCGACCGTCCGCCCTACGCCCTGGAGACGAGCATCCCCGGCGTGTTCGCGGCGGGAGACGTGCGCCTCGACTCGATGAAGCGGGTGGCTTCCGCCGTGGGTGAGGGCGGTATGGCGGTCTACCTCGTGCACCGCTTCCTGGCGACGACGTGAGGGCCGACGTGAGGGGGACGACGTGGGGATCGGAGGCTGATGGGCGCCGATGAGCTGAGGGGCCTCGCGCTGTTCGACGGGCTCGGCGACGAGCAGCTCGAGCGGCTCTGGACCGCGGGCACGGAGTGGACGTTCGTGGCCGGTGACGTGCCCTTTCGCGAGGGGACGCCGGCCGACTTCTGGTGGGTGCTCCTCGAGGGGTCGCTCAGCCTCGCGCGTCGGGTCGGGCAGCAGGAGACCGAGCTCGGGGTGATGAGCTCACCGGGTCAGTGGGCCGGTGGCTTCCAGGCCTGGGATGCCCACGGGGTCTACATGGCCACCGCTCGCGGTGTGTTGCCCGGGCGGCTGCTGCGCGTCCCGGCCGGGGCGCTCGGGGACGTCGCGCGGGAGTGGTTTCCGTTCGGCGTCCACCTCATCTCGGGGCTGGTCAACACGGTGCGCAGCATCGAGGCCAAGGCCCGCCAGCGCGAGTCCCTGGTCGCCCTGGGCACACTCGCTGCCGGGCTCGCGCACGAGATCAACAACCCGGCGTCGGCCGCGACCCGCGCCGTCGACGCCCTGGACCAGGCCACCGAGGCGCTGTTGGCCTCGCTGCGACGGCTGGGTGAGAACTCCATGACCGCCGAGCAGTTCGTCGCGCTCGACACCATGCGCCGCGGCATCGCGCCGGCCGGGCAGGAGCTCGACGCCCTCGGCATCGCCGACCGTGAGGAGGAGCTGTCCGAATGGCTCGTCGCCCACGACGTCGAGCGCGACTGGGTCATCGCCCCGCCGTTCGCTGCGGCCGGAACCGGCGTCGACCTCTTCGAGCGGGCCGCGGCGGACCTGCGTCCGGGCCAGCTCGAGCCCGGCCTGGAGTGGATCGCGAGCTCGCTCACCGTGGTGGGGCTGCTGGGCGAGATCCGGGAGGCGACCCACCGTGTCTCGGAACTGGTCGCTGCGGTCCGCTCCTACTCCCAGCTCGACCGCGCGCTCGTGCAGCCGACCGACGTCACCGAGGGCCTGGAGAGCACCCTGGTCATGCTCGGGCACAAGCTGCGGGGTGGGGTCACCGTGGTCCGCGACTACGCACCCGACCTGCCGGTCGTCGAGGCGATCCCCGGCGAGCTCAACCAGGTGTGGACCAACGTGATCGACAACGCGGTGGATGCCATGGAGGGCAGCGGCACCCTGCGGATCACGGTCCGGGGGATCGAGGACGGCGTCGTCGTGGAGATCGCCGACGACGGACCAGGCCTCCCCGATGACGTCGCTGCCCACGCCTTCGAGCCGTTCTTCACGACCAAGGAGGTGGGGAAGGGCACCGGTCTCGGCCTCGACATCTCCCGTCGGATCGTCGTGGAACGCCACGGGGGCGACATCTCCCTGGAGTCGCGAGACGGTGGCGCGGTCGTCGTGGTGCGGCTGCCGCTCAGGCCCGCCGAGGGCTGAGGGCTGAACGGCATACCAACCGGCTGAAGCAACCTTTGCTAACAAGGGAAAGTGTTGGTGCACAGGTTGCAACCTGTCCACCATCGAGCAACCTTTGCTAGCAAAGGTTGCTCGAGTCAGATGGTGATGACCTCGAAGATCTGCAGGACCGTCAGGGCCGACAGCAGGAGGCAGACCCCGCCACCGATGCGCCGGATCGTGGCGAGCTTCACCCTGGCGAGCAGGGCCCGTCCGAGGACCGCTGCGAGGCCGGACACCGCGGCCAGCGCGAGGAACGCACCGACGAAGACCGACACGGGTTCCTTGAACTGCAGCACCATCGAGGCGGTCAGCAGCTGTGACAGGTCGCCCCACTCGGCGAGGAACAGCACGCCGAACGACACCCCGATCGCCTTGAGGCCGACCGCGGTCGCCGCACCCTTGTGGGCGAACTCCTCCTCGGTCTCGGCCTCCTCCTCGTCGGCCTTGGCCGCGCCGCGAAGCAGGATGATCCCCCCGATCAGGAACATGACTGCCGCGAAGATCTCGACCGGTCGCTTGGGCAGCTGGGCCAGCAGCCCCCCGACGGTGACCGCGACGGCGGTCTGCACGAGGAACGCCAGCGACACCCCGATCCAGACGTACAGCGGCCGGAACCGGGTCGCCAGCACCAGCGTCGCGATGAAGGTCTTGTCGGGCAGCTCGACCAGGAAGATCGAGCCGAAGACGATGGCCATGGTGGCGAGGTCGAAATCCATATCGCGTCGACTGTATCCGCGGCGCCCCAATACGCTGACGGGGTGTCCGACCCCCAGACCCTCGCCGCGGCAGCGCTCGCGGTCGCCGCCGTCTCGCTGGTGGTCGCGCTCGTCTCCGTCGTCAGGATCGCGCGGGTCCGGACCCAGCTGYGCGTGATCGAGGGCCAGCGTCCCGTCGGCAGCGGCGACCTCGCCGCCCTGCGGGCCGACATCGCCCAGGCGCTGCGGCACGTCGCCGTGGTGCGTTACGACGCCTTCGGTGACATGGGTGGTCGGCTCTCGTTCAGTGCCGCGGTCATCGACGACCGGGGTGACGGGCTGGTGTTCTCCTCGATCCACGCCCGCGGCGAGTCTCGCACCTATGCCAAGGGCATCGTCGGCGGCGGCTCCGACGCAACCCTGACGCCCGAGGAGCAGCAGGCCCTCGCGGCCGCCCGCACCGGATCCCAAGGAGCCTGACCTCCGTGACCACACCAGGACCAGACCAGTGACCAGACACGGCTACTTCGGCCCCGCGGGCACCTTCACCCAGATGGCGCTGAACGCGTGGGGCCCGGCCGCAGGCCAGGACCACGTCGCCCTCCCGTCGGTCGAGGCCGCCCTGGGTGCCCTGCGCGCCGGCGACATCGACGCAGCGATGGTGCCGATCGAGAACTCCGTCGAGGGCGGCGTCAGCGCCACGCTCGATGCCCTCGCCAGCGGTGACCCGCTGGTGGTGGTGGGCGAGGTCCTCGTCCCGATCACCTTCGTGCTCGCCGCTCCCACCGGTATGCCGCTCGCCCAGGTCCGCGCTGTCGGCACCCACAGCCACGCCTGGGCCCAGGTCCGCGGCTGGATGGGGGCCACCCTTCCCGACGCGGTCTACGTCCCGACGTTGTCGACGGCGGCCGCCGCGGCAGGCCTGGTCGGCAGCGACGGTGGCCACGCGGCATACCAGGCAGCGGTCTGTGCCCCGATCGCCGCGGCCAACCACGGACTCGAGGTGCTGGCCGAGGACATCGGTGACAACGCCGCGGCGGTGACGCGGTTCGTGTCGGTCGCCCGCCCGGGGCAGCTGCCCGCGCGGACCGGCGCAGACAAGACCACGCTGGTGCTGTTCCAGCGCGACGACCACGCCGGCGGGCTGCTAGAGCTGCTGGAGCAGTTCGCCGTGCGCGGCATCAACATGTCGCGGCTGGAGTCCCGCCCGACGAAGTCGTCGATGGGCGACTACTGCTTCTCGATCGACATCGAGGGGCACGTCCTCGACGAGCGGGTCGGCGAGGCGTTGCTCGGGCTCAAGCGGGTCTGCGCGGAGGTGCGGTTCCTCGGCAGCTACCCGGCCGCGCACGGCACCGCGGTGCACGTGACACCGCACACCAGCGACGCGGCCTTCGGCGACGCCCGCGCCTGGCTGCACTCCCTGCGCGGCACCTGACCCGCCCCGCCCCCGCCGTGTTGGAAGCGGAACTTCCGGATATCCGGAAGT
>NZ_JBFUEP010000025.1:0-61101 GCF_056403895.1 Pedococcus sp. P2_E5 | reverse complement strand
CGTCCGCACGCGGCATACCGATGCTATCGGCCGGGCGCGGGCACCCGCGCGGGAGTTGTTCCGGGGGGTGGGACACCCTGGTAGGAATTCTTGACTGGTTCCAGAAGAGGGACGAGACTGCGGGACGTGACCTCCCCCTCCGTCGTCCGTGCCGGCGACCTCCCGCAGATGCTGCGGGACGTGGGCCTGCGGGTGACGCGGCCCCGGGTGGCGGTGCTCGGTGCGGTCCATGCGCACCCCCACTCGGACACCGACTCGCTCATCGCCGCCGCGCGACGTGACGTGCCGGACGTCTCCCACCAGGCGGTCTACGACTGCCTGCACGCCCTGACCCGGTCCGGACTCGTGCGCCGCATCCAACCGCCCGGCTCGGTGGCGAGGTACGAGTCCCGGGTCGGTGACAACCACCACCACGTCGTCTGCCGGTCCTGCGGCGCCATCGCCGACGTCGACTGCGCCGTCGGCGCCGCCCCGTGCCTCGCGCCCTCGGACGACCACGGCTTCACCATCGACGAGGCCGAGGTCGTCTACCGCGGCCTGTGCCCCTCCTGTTCCCGCACCGAAACACCTGACCACGCAACCGCCTGAACCATCCACACCACGTCCGGAAGGAAGTCATGTCCGACAACGAAACCCACGGCGACACAACCCAGGTCGAGGACCACGAGACCGAGCTTGCCGAGATGAGCCAGAGCGACCGGGAGTGCCCGGTCGTGCACGGACGGGCCCCTGAGCCGGTCCAGGGTGGCGGCACCCGCGGGTGGTGGCCCGAGCGCCTCAACCTCAAGATCCTGGCCAAGAACCCGGCCGTCGCGAACCCCTACGGCGAGGACTTCGACTACGCCGAGGCGTTCGGTTCCCTCGACCTGCCCGAGGTCAAGCGCGACATCGCCGAGATCCTCACCACCTCGCAGGACTGGTGGCCGGCCGACTTCGGCCACTACGGCCCGCTCATGATCCGGATGGCCTGGCACAGCGCTGGCACCTACCGCGTGCAGGACGGCCGCGGTGGCGCAGGTGCCGGCCAGCAGCGGTTCGCCCCGCTCAACAGCTGGCCCGACAACGCGAACCTCGACAAGGCCCGCCGGCTGCTCTGGCCGGTCAAGAAGAAGTACGGCCGCAACCTGTCGTGGGCCGACCTCATGGTGCTCGCCGGCAACGTCAGCCTGGAGTCGATGGGCTTCGCGACGTTCGGCTTCGCCGGCGGCCGTGCCGACGTCTGGGAGCCCGACGAGGATGTCTACTGGGGTCCGGAGACCGAGTGGCTCGCCGACGGGCGGTACACCGGTGACCGCGAGCTGGAGAGCCCGCTGGCAGCGGTCCAGATGGGGCTGATCTACGTCAACCCCGAAGGCCCCATGGCCGACCCCGACCCGCTCGCCTCCGCCCGCGACATCCGTGAGACCTTCAAGCGGATGGCGATGAACGACGAGGAGACCGTCGCCCTCATTGCCGGTGGCCACACCTTCGGCAAGACCCACGGTGCGGCCGACCCCGACGCGCACGTGTCCGACGAGCCGGAGGGTGCAGGACTCGAGCAGATGGGCCTGGGCTGGAAGAACAGCTTCGGCACCGGCGCGGGCCCCGACACGATCACCAGTGGCATCGAGGTCACCTGGACGATGACCCCGACGCAGTGGGACAACAACTTCTTCGAGAACCTGTTCGGTTTCGAGTGGGAGCTCACCAAGAGTCCCGCGGGCGCCAACCAGTGGAAGCCCAAGGACGGCGCCGGTGAGGGCACCACGCCACATGCCCACGACGCGTCCAAGCGCATCGCGCCCAACATGCTCACCACCGACCTCGCGCTGCGCGTCGACCCCGTCTACGAGAAGATCTCGCGCCGCTTCCTCGAGAACCCGCAGGAGTTCGCCGACGCGTTCGCGCGGGCGTGGTTCAAGCTGACGCACCGCGACATGGGCCCGCTCGCGCGCTACCTCGGCCCCGAGGTGCCCACCGAGGAGCTGCTGTGGCAGGACCCGCTCCCGGCGCCTGTCGGGGATGTCGTCACAGCTGACGACGTCACGGAGCTCAAGGGTCTGATCGCCAGCGCCGGCCTCACCGTGACCCAGCTGGTGTCGACCGCGTGGGCCGCTGCGTCGTCCTTCCGTGGCAGTGACAAGCGTGGAGGTGCCAACGGCGCGCGGATCCGGCTCGCCCCGCAGAACGGCTGGGAAGTCAACAACCCTGCCGAGCTCGCGACGGTCCTGCGCACCCTCGAGGGTGTCCAGGAGTCGTTCAACTCGCGTGGCGGGCGCCAGGTCTCGCTCGCCGACGTGATCGTCCTGGCGGGCGGTGTCGGCGTCGAGCACGCAGCCCAGGCGGCCGGCCACACGGTCGAAGTGCCGTTCACGCCGGGTCGGGTCGATGCGACCCAGGAGCAGACCGACGTCGAGTCATTCGCCTACCTCGAGCCGCGGGCCGACGGCTTCCGCAACTACGCGGGGAAGGGCGCCCGGCTGGGCGCGGAGTACCAGCTGGTCGACCGCGCCAACCTGCTCACCCTGAGCGCCCCGGAGATGACCGTCCTCGTCGGCGGCCTGCGTGTCCTCGGGGCGAACTACGACGGCTCGCGGCACGGCGTCCTGACCGAGGCCCCCGGCACGCTGACGAACGACTTCTTCGTCAACCTGCTGGACCTCGGGACGCAGTGGAGCTCCACGTCCGAGGACGCCTCGACGTTCGAGGGACGGGACGCGTCGGGACAGGTTCGCTGGACCGGCACCCGGGCAGACCTCGTGTTCGGTTCCAACTCCGAGCTGCGCGCCCTCGCCGAGGTCTACGCCAGCGACGACGCCCAGGACCGCTTCATGCAGGACTTCGTGGCGGCCTGGGCCAAGGTCATGGACCTCGACCGGTTCGACGTCAGCTGACGCCGTGACAGTGCCAGCAGCGCCTCGACGACAGCCTCGTTCCGAGGCGCTGCTGGTCGGCCCAGTGCCGTTCGCCGACCCGCGTGTCCAGCGCCTCGTCGACGAGGTGCAGGCCCACTACGTCGTCATCTACGGCGGACCCGACGACTCACCGGTGGACCCCACCGAGTTCGAGCCCCCGCACGGTGTCTTCGCTCTCGGCACCCTGGACGGAAGCGGTGTCGCGATGGGTGGCTGGCGACGGCGGCCCGACCTGTCGACGGTGTTCGAGGGCGCGGACGTGGCGGAGATCAAGCGGATGTATGTCGCCCCGTCGGGTCGTCGTCGAGGCTTCGCCCGCGCGGTGCTCGCCTTCCTGGAGGACACAGCCCACCGAGCGGGTGCCGACCTCCTGGTCCTGGAGACCGGCACGATGCAGCCCGAAGCCATCGCGCTCTACGAGGCCAGCGGCTACGAGCAGACCGTGCGCTTCGGGCACTACGCCGACTCCGAGCTGTCCAGGTACTTCGCCAAGCGGCTGGTGGCCACGGGCGCCTGAGTCACCGACCGACGATCCGCCGTCGAGGTTTGCGGATCGGGCCGCTGTCGGTCGGCATGACCGCGTGGTGGCTTCGCACCTCGAGCTCGCGGATCAGCCGCTGCGCGTCGAGCAGCATGGCGCCGTACGCCGGCCACGCCTGGGGATCCTCGAGGTCGCTCGTGCGGACCTCGTGGCCCAGTCGGGCGAGGATCTCCTCCGCCGAGCGCAGGTAGGTGGCGACCGCCTCCCTCTCCGCGTCCTCGGGAAGCCCGAAGTGGCCGATCGCGCCGGCGATCTCGTCGAGGGCCTCGGCATAGCTCTCGAGGAAGCGCTGGGTGGGTGCCGGCTGGCTCTCGTCCTCGTCCGCGGCGTCGACCAACGTGCGGGCGATCCCGGACACCTGCCACTGGCTGCGCCGGATCGCCTCGACGGTGTGGGAGTAGCCCACCCAGTCGACCTCCAGGCCGTGGAGGTTGTCGCGCGGGTTGAACCTGGTGCTCTCCCGCCCGGTCTCGATCTCGCTCTGGATGCTGGGCGCCAGCTGGATGATGTCGGTGCTGGTGTCGTACCACTGGTGGGCCATGTCGCTGTCCCAGCCGTCGCGCAGTCCCGCAGCGACGTCGTTGAGCAGCTGGCACACCCGTCCGGTGAGCGCGCGGATCTGGTCTCGCGGCTGCTGGATGTGCAGGGGCGCCAGGACGATCGCGTTGGTGAGCACACCGATGACACCGCCCGCCAGCGTCTCCACGATCGTGAGGTAGGTGAACTCCACGTCGGTCCCGCCCACGGTGAGCAGGGAGAGGAGCACCATCGTCGGGACCTGGATGCCGTGGTCACCGAGGCGACGCCAACGCGCGATGAGCAGGGCCAGGTACATGACCGGCAGCATCGTCCACCAGTGCACGCCGACCAGCGATCCCACGAGCCACGCGGCACTCATCCCCACGACGACCGCCAGGACCCTCTGACCGCTGGCCCACAGTGACCGGACCATGGTCCGGTCGACGACGAGCAGCGCTGCCATGGGCGCGTAGAACGGCGCCGGGCTGTGGAGCACTCGCACCGCGAACTGCCACGCGAGAACCGTCGCCAGAGCCGCCTTGCCCATCAGCAGGGCCGCGTCACGCTCGGGTCCGGCGTGCCGAACCGCCTCGCGAGCCGCTCGAAGCCACCCGGCCGCGTCCTCGCGGACCGTGTGCAGCCACGACGCCGACGGCTCCTTGGCGGCAGGGGTCTCCATCTCCACGACACTAGGGGCGGCGTCAACGCCCGAGCTCGCCCGACCTCGCCGGCTCGCCTTCGCCCCATCGCGCCTGCCCGATCACGCACGTCCGGAAATGGCCCGCGCAGGCCATCGCGCACGGACCGCGCTCGCTGCTGTACTGGGCCGGTGTGGCGATGCGCCCGGGCCGCGGTGGCGGTGGTTGCCCTCAGCCTGACCTCGTGCGCGGGGCCGGGCGAGTCCGCCGCGACGGGGATCAGGTGGGGCAGCTGCCAGGGGGTGACCGACCTCGCGAACCCGCCGGTTCCCGCCGAGAGGCTGGCTCGGCTCACCTTCACCTGTGGCACGGTTCGCGTGGCGGCCGATCAGGCCGATGCTCGGGCGGGCCAGCTGTCCATCCAGCTGATCAGGGCCACGACCGCTCCTGGAGCGAGCCACCGTCGGACGATGCTGCTGGTCCCGGGCGGGCCCGGCCAGTCAGGGGTCGACAACCACGCGTTCCTCGTCGGCCGGATGTCAGATCGACTGCTGTCGACCTTCGACGTCGTGGGGTTCGACCCGCGGGGTGTCCACCACTCCGGCCAGATCCACTGCGAGCACCATGAGACTCCCCCGACCTTGCCGGACCTGCTGAGCGACGCCGGGTACGCACGAGCGGCAGCCGAGATCAAGACCGGCACCGAGGAGTGCCTGCGCTCGCTCGGTGGGAGTGCGTCGCGGTTCGGCACCACCGCTGCGGCCGGAGACCTCGATGCCATCCGAGTCGCCCTCGGCGAGGAGAAGCTGTCCTACGTGGGCGGGTCGTACGGCGCCAAGCTCGGCGCGGAGTACGCGCGGCGCTTCCCGAGCCGGATCCGTGCTGGGGTCCTCGACGCGCCGACCGACCCGCAGACCCCCTGGGTGACCACGGTCGAGCACCAGGTCGAGGGGTTCGAGGACTCGCTCGACGAGTTCGTCGCCTGGTGCGGGACCCGACCCTGCCCACGCCTTCGCGATGTGCGGGGGTTCATCGCGGCTCTGGTCGCCAGGGCCGACCGTACGCCCATTCGCAGCGGTCGCCCGATGGACGACGACCCCCTCGTGGGCAGCCAGGTCCTCGACGCCGTGGTCTCGGCCATGTACGACCCGGTGCGCTGGCCGGACCTCGCCGAAGGGCTCGTCGAGGCGGACGACGGTGACTCGGGGACGCTGTGGGGCCTCATTGACGCATCCGGTGCGGGCCCCCGGGCCCGTGACGAGAACGATGCTCGGTTCGTCATCAACTGCACGGACAGCCCGCCCGGCCCGTCGGAAGCCGAGATCCGCTCGGCCGGCGCCCGGTTCCGCGACCGGTTCCCCACCCTCGGTGTGTGGGGGTCGTGGCCCCTGCTCGGGTGTTCCTTCTGGAGCGCTCGCGCCACGCTGACACCTCCCACTGCTCCCTCGGCGCCACCTCTGGTCGTCGTGGGGACCGTGCACGACCCGGCGACTCCCTACGCCGGGGCCGTGAGCATGGCGAAGGTCCTGGGCAACGGCTCGTCGCTGGTGACCTGGGAGGGCTCGGGCCACACCGCGTTCACGCGCAGCCCGTGTGTGGACGCCCTCATCGACGCGTACCTGCTCGAGCTGACCCTTCCGCCCGACGGCAGTCGCTGCCCAGCTTGAAGTCGGGCGGCTGGCGCGAACCGAGCCGACCTCGTGCTCGAGCGCACCTCAGTCCGCGCTGTCGCCGGACCGGAAGGTCAACGTCAGGTGCGTCGTCGACGGGTCGCGGGTCGACCGAAGGCCCGCGACGACGGCGGAGCCGCCGTCATCGACCACCACCTCGACCGTGCTCGGGAGCAGCACCGGCTTGGCGAACCAGACGTGCGTCGTCGAGGGCTCGGTCGACCGCTGGCCGAGGACGGCCAGGGTGCGGGCCGCGGTCCACATGCCGTGCGCGATGGCGCGGGGAAAGCCCATCGCCTTGGCGCTCAAGGCGTGCAGGTGGATCGGGTTCACGTCGCCGGACACCGCGGCATACGCCCGGCCCTGTCCCTCGGGGACGCGGATGATGCCGGCGGGTCCACCCCCTGGCAGGCTCGGCGCCTCCTTGCCACGCGACGCGTCGGCGTCGCCGCGGCCGCGCCGCAGGTAGGTGCTTCGCCCGTCCCAGACTCGTGCGCCGTCGACGTCCACCTCGGTGACGAGGTCCACGATCCGTCCCTTGGCGTGCGGTCGCAGGTGTTCGGCGTGCACCGAGATGGTGAGGCGGTCATCGGCCGTGAGTCGCCGGTGCACCGTGATCTCGTTCTCGAGGTGCACCAGGCCCGGGAGCGGCAGCGGGAAGGACCGGTCTGCCATCAGCGCGACCTGGAGCGGGAAGCCGAGGACATGCGGATAGGTGTGGGGCAGAACGTCGCCCCCCGTGAAGCCGCACACCCTGTCGTAGGCGAGGAGGTGGTCCCGGCCCACGACCACTCCCTCCCGGCGCCAGACGGTGTCGGGCAGCTCCCCTCCGCGACCTCGTCGGGTGAGCGCCGCCTTGGCGAACAGTGGTGCCAGTGAAGGGGATTCGGCCAACGTCCGGACCGTCATCTCAGGCACCCAACAGGCTCTGGCCGCAGACGCGGACGACGTTGCCGGTGACCCCGGCGTTGGCGTCCTGGCTGAACCACGCGATCGTCTCGGCGACGTCCACCGGCAGTCCGCCCTGGCTGAGCGAGTTGAGCAACCGCCCCACCTCGCGGGTCGCGAACGGCACCTTGGCCGTCATCTCCGTCTCGATGAAGCCGGGCGCCACCGCGTTGACGGTGATGCCTCGCGCCCGGAGGGCCTCGTCGGCCGACAACGCGTCGACGAGACCGATCACCCCTGCCTTCGAGGCCCCGTAGTTGGTCTGTCCGCGGTTGCCCGCGATGCCCGCGATGGAGGAGACGAGCACGACATGGCCGCCGTCTCGGACGCCGCCGGCGGCCAGCAGGACGTCGTTCATCCGCAGGATCGAGCCGAGGTTGACGTCGAGGACGGAGGCCCAGCGCGCCTCGTCCATGTTGGTGAGCAGCTTGTCGCGGGTGATGCCCGCGTTGTGCACGACGATGTCGAGGCCGCCGTGTCGGCTCGTGGCGTGGTCGAGGATCCGCTGTCCCGCGTCAGCGGCCGTCACATCGAGCTGGAGGGCGGTGCCGCCGACCCGGTTGGCGGTCCTGGCCAGGGAGTCCCCCGCACCGGGGATGTCGACACACACCACGGTGGCACCGTCCCGCGCGAGCACGTCGGCGATCGAGGCGCCGATCCCCCGGGCTGCGCCGGTGACCACGGCCACCTTGCCCGCCAGCGGCGTCGCCCAGTCCTCCGGTTCCGTCGGCGTGCCGCCGCCGACCCGAACGACCTGACCGTCGACGTATGCCGCGCGGCCGGACAGCAGGAAGCGCACCGCCGCGTCGGCGTTGGCGTCCGCGCCGTCGTCCACGAGGACCAGGTTGGCCGTGGCTCCGGCCCGCAGCTCCTTGCCGATCGACCGGGTGATGCCCTCGAGAGCACGTCGCGTCGCCGCCTGCGCAAAGCTGCCGGCGCCGCCGGGACTCCGACCCACGACGATGACCCGACCGCTGGCCAGCAGTCCCTTGAGCGCCGGGGCCACCAGCGCCCGCAGCACCTCGAGGTCTGCGGGGTCCTGCGCCTCGGTCAGGTCGGCGACGACAGCCGCAACGCGGTCGCCGGACGCGAACTCGTCGACGGCGTCGACGCCCTCGAGCTTCAGCAGGTCGCGGACTCGCGCCGCCACGGGCGCCGCGCCGAGACCGCCGACGAGGACGGGACCGTCGATGAGTGGTGCGCCCACGGCATACCTGCGCAGCCTGGCGGGGCGGGGCAGGCCGAGCTGGGCAGCAAGCCTGGTGCCGACGCGGCTGTTGACGATGCCGGCGTAGGTGCTGGCCATCAGGCGGCCTCGAGGATCGCCATGACGCCCTGGCCACCGGCGGCGCAGATGGAGATGAGGCCTCGTGCGCCCGATCCCTTCTCGTGCAGCATCTTGGCGAGCGAGGCGACGATGCGGCCACCGGTCGCCGCGAAGGGGTGCCCGGCGGCGAGGGAGGAGCCGTTGACGTTGAGCTTGGTGCGGTCCAGGGCGCCGATCGGCGCGTCCAGACCGAGCCGGTCACGGCAGAACTCCTCGCTCTCCCAGGCGGCCAGGGTCGTGAGCACCGTCGCGGCAAACGCCTCGTGGATCTCGACGAGGTCGAAGTCCTGCAGCTTCATCCCCTGACGCTCCAGCAGGTGGGGCAGGGCGTAGGCCGGAGCCATCAGGAGCCCCTCGTTGCCCGTGACGTAGTCGACGGCTGCGGTCTGTGCGTCGACCAGGTGCGCGAGGACTGGGAGCCCGTGCTCGGCAGCCCACTCGTCGGAGCCGAGCAGGACCGCCGATGCGCCGTCCGTGAGCGGCGTCGAGTTGCCCGCCGTCATGGTGGCGCCCTCACCCCTGCCGAACACCGGGGCCAGCTTGGCGAGCTTCTCGACGGTCGAGTCTGCGCGCAGGTTCTGGTCGCGGGTCTGCCCGAGGAACGGCGTCACGAGGTCGTCGAAGAAGCCCCGCTCGTAGGCGGCCGCCAGGTTCTGGTGAGACGCCGCGGCGATCTCGTCCTGCGCCTCACGGGTGATCCCCCACTGCTTGGCCGTCTGCGCCATGTGCTCACCCATCGACAGGCCGGTGCGCGGCTCGACGTTGCGCGGGATCTCGGGCACCAGCTGGCTGGGCCGCAGCCCGGTGAGCGCCTTCGCGCGCTGACCGGGCGTCTTGGCCCGGTTGAGGGTGAGCAGCGTCTCGCGCAGACCCTCGTTGACGGCGATGGGGGCATCGGACGCGGTGTCGGTGCCGCCCGCGATGCCCGAGTCGATCTGGCCGAGGGCGATCTTGTTGGCCACGAGGATCGCCGCCTCGAGGCCGGTGCCACAGGCCTGCTGCACGTCGTAGGCAGGGGTACGAGCGGACAGGCTGGAACCGAGGACCGACTCGCGGGTCAGGTTGAAGTCGCGCGAGTGCTTGAGCACGGCGCCTGCGGCGACCTCGCCCACCTGCTCCCCCGCAAGGCCGTGCCGGGCCACCAGACCCTCGATGGCTGCGGTCAGCATGTCCTGGTTCGTGGCCTTGGCATAGGCGGCGTTCTGGCGCGCGAAGGGGATGCGGTTGCCGCCGATGACGGCAGCGCGACGGGGCTGGCCGGTCGCGCGGGCGGGCTTGGACGAGGGGGCCACGAGTACTCCTGAGGTGGGTCCGACTGTGGGACAGGTAACTGATACGGACAGTAGCAGGTACACCGAGTACCTGCTACCGTCACACGTTGTGACCACGCCCACGACCACCACGGACGCCTCGACGCCGAGCCCCGACGGCCGCAGCACCCGCTGGGACCAGCACCGGGCCATCCGCCGGCGTGAGCTCGTCGACGCGACCCTGCGCGCGATCCGCCAGCACGGCGCCGGGGTCGGCATGGACGACATCGCAGCCGTCGCCGGCACCTCCAAGACCGTGATCTACCGCCACTTCACCGACCGCCAGGGCCTGTATGCCGCCGTGTGCGAGAGCGTCGACGCGCTGATCCTGCGCAACCTCGCCCTGGCTCGCGACGTCGAGGGCGCCGGTGCCGGTGGTGGTGTCGGTGCCGACCTCAGCACCGCGGAGCTCTCCCCCCGAGCCCTGGTCGCAGGAGCGGTCGAGGCCTACCTCACCCTCGTCGAGAAGGATCCCGAGGTCTACCGGTTCGTCGTCACCGCACCCCTCCTCGACCAGACCTCGGGCGACCCGGCTGCGATGGTGACCGACCACATCGCCGCGCAGATGACGGAAGTCGTCGCCGAGGCCCTCGCCCGGGCCGGGCGCAGCACCGCACCAGCCCCGGTCTGGGGTGCTGGACTGGTCGGCATGGTGCGGGCCGCCGCCGACCGCTGGCTCGCCGACCCGGCGATGAGCCGCCAGGAGCTCACCGAACACCTCACCGACCTGGCCTGGGGCGGCTTGTCCGCCGCGTGGCCGGCYGACCCCGCGCCCGACACGCAGGAGGACTCATGACCACCCTCGCCACGGCACTGCAGAGGACCCTCGACGGTCGCTGGGCGGCGATCCGCGAGGAGGCCCGCACCGACCTCGACCCCGAGCGGTTCGCTCCGCCGACCGAGCCGCTGGACCTGGAGTCCTACCGCGCCCGGATCGCCGACCAGGTGCAGGCCCTGGCCGCCACCGGCCACGCCAAGCGCGGCTTCCCGACCTCGATGGGCGGCAACGGCGACCTCGGCGGCTCGGTCACGGCGTTCGAGCTGCTGGGTCACGCCGACCTGTCCCTCATGGTCAAGGCGGGCGTGCACTGGGGTCTGTTCGGCGGCGCGGTGGCGAACCTCGGCACCCAACGGCACCACACGGCATACCTGCCGTCGATCATCGATGCGACGCTGCCCGGCTGCTTCGCGATGACCGAGACGGGACACGGCTCCGACGTGCAGTCGCTCGGCACCACGGCGACCTACGACCCCGACACCGACGAGCTCGTCGTCCACACGCCCGACCTGCGCTCCCGCAAGGACTACATCGGCGGCGCGGCCCGCGACGGACGGATGGCCGCGGTCTTCGCCCAGCTGGTCACCGGTGGCGAGAGCCACGGCGTGCACTGCGTCCTCGTGCCGATCCGGGATGACTCCGGCGCAGCGATGCCCGGCGTGACCATCGGTGACTGCGGCGCCAAGGCGGGCCTGCCCGGTGTCGACAACGGCCGGCTCACCTTCGACCAGGTCCGGGTGCCGCGGACCAACCTGCTCAACCGCTACGGCGACATCGACGAGCACGGCACCTACACCTCTCCGATCGAGAACCAGACCCGACGGTTCTTCACGATGCTCGGCACCCTCGTCCGCGGCCGGATCAGCGTGGCGGGCGGCGCCGGTGCGGCCACGCGCAGTGCGCTCACCCTGGCCATCACGTATGCCGGTCACCGGCGGCAGTTCGCGCCTCCCGGCGGGGACGGCGAGGTGATCCTGCTCGACTACCGGGTGCACCAGCGCAAGCTGCTCCCGGCTCTGGCCAAGTCCTACGCCCTGCAGATCGCGCAGAACGAGCTGGTGTCCCTCATGCACGACGTGCTGACCTCCGGCGAGACCCCCGACGAGCACCAGCAGCGCGAGCTCGAGGCCCGGGCGGCCGGCATCAAGGCCGTCGCCACGGCCCACGCGACCGCGACGATCCAGACCTGCAGAGAGGCGTGCGGAGGCGCGGGCTACCTCGCGGTCAACCGACTCCCGGCCCTCAAGGCCGACACTGACGTGTTCACCACGTTCGAGGGCGACAACACGGTGCTGCTGCAGCTGGTCGCCAAGGGCCTGCTGACCGACTACCGCGACGCGTTCGGCGACCTCGACACGTTCGGCATGGTCAAGTTCGGCGCCCGGCAGTTCGCCGGGGCAGTCATCGAGCGGACGTCGGCCCGAGGGCTCATCCAACGCCTCATCGCCACCGCACCCGGCCGCGACAGCGAGAAGGGGCCGACCGATCGCGGGTGGCAGCTCGACCTGTTCGAGGACCGGGAGAAGCACCTGCTCGAGACGCTGGCCCTGCGCCTGCGCAAGGCAGGCAAGCCGGGGGCGGATCTCTTCGACGTCTTCAACCAGACCCAGGACCACGTCATCGAGGCCGCCCGTGCCCACGTCGACCGGACCATCCTCGAGTCGTTCGTCGCGGCGATCGACGCCTGTGACGACGCCGCGGCGGCGCAGACGCTGGGCCGGGTGTGCGACCTCTATGCCCTCAGCACCATCGAGGCCGACAAGGGCTGGTTCCTCGAGCACGGTCGCATCACGCCGGCACGCAGCAAGCAGGTGACGGCAGCGGTCAACGACCTCTGCGCAGCCCTGCGGCCGCACGCGCAGGAGCTCGTGGACGCGTTCGGCATCCCGCGCGCGTGGCTCGGCAGCGAGCTGCTGTCGCCGCTGGTCGAGGACGTACCCGCGACGCCGTCGACGGCTCCCGCCGCCACGGAGGCGGTCGAGACGGCCGAGGCCGTCTAGGTGGCCGAGGCCGTCTAGGTGGCCGAGGCGGCCGAGGTCGGCAGCTGAGCGAGCCGTCGGTGGGCCGAGGACCCCCCAGCCCCGGCTGAGCTCCGGCCGTTCCTCACGACCGCGCTGGCAGCACGCAGAACTCGTTGCCGGACGGGTCGGTGTAGGAACGCCACGGCAGCTCCCCCCAGTCCGTGTGGAGCGTGTCGCCGCCACGCTCGGCGATGGCTGCCGCGACGTCGTCCGGGTCCTCCCCGGCCTCGAGCCGGACGTCGAGGTGCAGCCGGTTCTTTCCCTTGCTCTTCGGGGCCGCCTCTGGGCACAGCTCGAGGAGGGGGCCGCGCAGAGACGGGTGGCGCAGGGACCGGGGCGCGATGCCGACCGCGTCGACCCAGCCGGTCAGCCAGGACCAGAACTGCGCATCGCGGTCAGGGTCGGCCGAGTCGAGGGGCAGCGCCGCGATGGGTCCGGTGTCGACGTAGGCTGCGCGATCCTCCATGACGCAGCAGGGATTGCCCTCGGGGTCGGCGAGCACGACCCAGGGCACGTCGTGCTGACCGATGTCGAGGTGTCGAGCGCCCAGCCCCAGCAACCGCTCCACCTCCTGGGTCTGGCGGGCCCCACCCAGGAGGTCCAGGTGGAACCTGAGCGGTTCGGAGGGCTGGTCGGGAACGCGCTGGAAGCACAGGTCGAGCACCGGGCCACCCTCGATGGTGAGTCGC
Source organism: Pedococcus sp. P2_E5 (assembly GCF_056403895.1). NCBI lineage: Bacteria > Bacillati > Actinomycetota > Actinomycetes > Micrococcales > Intrasporangiaceae > Pedococcus > Pedococcus sp. P2_E5. Next base: position 47,766 of record NZ_JBFUEP010000025.1, on the reverse strand, counting down.
GTCTCGTAGCCCTCCGGCTCGTCGGTCAGCTGCTCGCCGCCGACGACCGACTCCCAGAACCGCCCCAGACGTTGCGGGTCGACGGCATCGAAGACGAGGTTCTCCAGGTACATGCTCCTACCGTAGAGCCCGCGGACGACGCCCACACGGCAAGGCGCGACGTCGCCGGGAGCAGGTGGCCTCACCCACGCAGCAGGGTGCGGCCGTCGTCGGTGACCGTCCAGAACGGGTTGTGCGCGACCTCCCACGGGTGCCCGTCGGGGTCCACGAAGATCCCGGAGTAGCCACCCCAGAACGTCTCGGCGCCGGGGCGCCCGATGACTGCTCCTGCCGCGGCTGCCTCCCCTAGCACCTCGTCGACCTCGTCTGCGCTGCGGACGTTGAGCGCGAGCGTCACGCCGCCCCATGCACCGCCGTCCTCGACGGCTGAGTCCTCGGCGAGTGCGCCACGGTCCCACAGGGCCACCACCAGTCCGCCGCACTGGAAGAAGACCACCTCGGTGTCGTCGTTGCCCCGCTCCCACCCGAGGTCGGTGTAGAAGCGCTCCGCCCGCTCGAGGTCCTCGACCCCGAGCGTGACGAGCGAGACCCGTTGCTCCACTAGGCGTTCCACCAAGGTCGCAGGGGCAGTCCCGCTCCCCCACGGTCGTCGAGCTTCACCGCGAGGACCTGGTGGAGCTGGACGATGTTGCGCTCGAAGCCAACTCGCGACCCAGCCATGTAGAGGCCCCAGACCCGCGCCGTGGACTCCCCGACCTCCTCGACGCAGGCGTCCCAGTTGTCGACCAGGTTCGTGCACCAGCCGGCGAGAGTGCGGGCATAGTGCTCACGGAGGTTCTCCTCGTGCCGCACCTCCAGGCCGGCGTCCTGCGCCGCCGCGATGATCGTCCCCGAACCGATGAGCTCCCCGTCGGGGAAGACATAGCGGTCGATGAACGCTCCCGTCGACATCCGCCGGTTCACGGGTCGCGTGATGGAGTGGTTGAGCAGCAGGCCGCCGGTGCGCAGCCGACTCTTGATGAAGTCGAAGTAGGCCGGGTAGTTGCGCACCCCGATGTGCTCGGTCAGCCCGATCGACGACACGGCGTCGAACCCGGTCTCGGCCACGTCGCGGTAGTCGCTGTGGCGCACCTCCGCGACGTCCTGCAGACCCTCGCGCCGGATCGCCTCCTGGGCCCAGGACGCCTGCTCTGCCGACAGGGTCGCCCCGATGACGCGCACTCCCCGCCGCGCGGCATACCTGACCATGCCTCCCCAACCGCACCCGATGTCGAGGAGTCGGTCACCCTCTGTGAGCCGCAGCTTGTCGAAGACGAGGCGGTACTTGTTCTCCTGCGCCTCCTCGAGGGTGGCCCCGTCGTGCGGGTAGCACGCGCAGGTGTAGGTCATCGACGGGCCGAGGACGTACTCGTAGAACGTGTTGGACACGTCGTAGTGGTGGTGGATCGCCTCCGCGTCGCGGACCCTGCTGTGCCGTAGTCCCTCGGCCACGCGGCGCCACCGCGGCAGCGCCTCCTGCGGAGGCGGTGGCGGTGGCTTGAGCAGCTCGACACCGAGCGAGCGGGCAATGGCCGCAGCGGTCTTGGGCGGAGGCATCCGGAAGTGCAGGTCACCCATCGCGTTGAGCAGCTCGTAGGGGTCGCCCGGGTGGACGCCCACCAGGTCGAGGTCGCCCGCGACGTAGGCCCGGGCCATCCCCAGGTCGCCCGGAGCCGTCGCGAGGTAGCTCGCCCCCCGCGGGGTCTTGAGGTCGAGCCCGTAGGCCGCGTCGGCCGGCCCCGTGGCCGACCCGTCGAAGGCCGTGAAGCGCAACGGCACCCCGTCGGCGGACACCGCGTCGAGGATCTGGGCCATCGACAGCCGCGGGGGAGCCTGCGAACCGTGATGGGAGTCTGACCGGTTCGTCCTGAGGATCGTCACTTGCGTTGCACCGCCTTGGAGTAGAGATCGAGCAGTCGTGCGTCAGGGTCGTAGCGTCGCTTGAGAGCGGCATACGTGTCGCCGCCGTAGAGCCTCCAGAACTGAGTCTCCTCGTAGTACGCGTCGGAATACAGGGACTTGTGGCCGTCGAGGGCGGTGACCTCCTCCTCGATGAGGCGGTTGGCTGCGCCCTCCGCCCCCTCGGGGTCGCGCGGGACGCTGGACCAGAAGCCGACGTTGACGTAGGTCTCGCCCGGCCGCAACGGGTAGAGGGGCCAGGAGCCCTTGCTGCGCACCGGACACAGCCAGATCGGCTCGATGGGGATCTCGCGCAGGAACCAGTGGACGAACTCGGCCGTGCGCCCCAGTGGCACCTCGATGTCCTGGACCACGCGCTCCCGGGGCGGTTGTCCCTTGCGCGCCTCGAGCCGGTCGGCGATGTCGTAGCGGTGGTCGAGCGCGATGAGCTTCCAGTAGAACGAGCTGCGGCGGTAGCGGCGCGGCCAGAGTCGGCGCACGCGTGGGTTCTGGGCCCCGAACGCCCGGCTGCACCAGAACCAGTCGGTGTCCCACCGCCAGAGGTAGTCGTGGACGGTCAACCGGTCGACCTTGGGCTGTGGCAAGTCGTGCTGGATGGAGCGGTAGTAGACCTGCTGGCCGGTGTAGTCGCTGACCGGACCCGGCTGGGCAGTCTTGGTCCCCAGGGTGAGGTAGGACTCCGTGGCGGAGAAGACGACGCCGTCGAGGTAGTCCACCCGCTGCCCCTGGTGCTCAGCCGTGTCGCTGATCGTGGCCAGGGCGCTGACCAGGGACTCCACGTCGTGGAACCGCAGGTGCCGCAGGGCCACGAACGGCTCGACGGGTTCGAGGGCGATCCGCAGGCGGGTGGCGTAGCCGAGGGTGCCGTAGGAGTTCGGGAACCCGTGGAACAGGTCGGCGTGCTCTCCCTCGGGCCGGGCGGTGACGATCTCGCCGGACCCGGTGAGGATGTCCATCTCCAGCACCGACTCGTGGGGCAGGCCGCTGCGGAAGGATGTCGACTCGATGCCCAGACCCGTGACCGCGCCGCCGAGCGTGATCGTCTTGAGCTGCGGCACCACCAGTGGCGCGAGGCCGTGGGGCAGGGTCGCGTCGACCAGGTGCTCGTAGGTGCACATGCCCTGCACGTCCGCCGTGCGCGCCTGCACGCCGACCGCGATCACGCCCCCGAGTCCCGACACGTCCAGGCCGGGAGCCTGCGAGGCGTCTCTGGCCCGGAACAGGTTGGAGGTCTTCTTGGCCAGCCTGACCGGCGCATCCGCGGGGATGGCACGGTAGCTGGCCGCGAGCCGTTGAACGGCGCGGTCGTGCGTCCCCGTTTCGAGCTGCCCCAGCACGATTCGACCTTATGCCGTGACACCGACCGCCGTCACGTACCTACCGTCCCGCGTTCACCCGAGCTGCTCAGGACACCACCTCCACGGCGTCGCCGACCCGCAGCTCGCCGGGTCGCCGCACCGCGGCATACACGCCCGGGCAGTTGCGTGCCGTGCCGGTGACGTCGAGCTCGACCTCACCCACGCGCAGCAGCTTGCCGATGCTGGCGGCCAGCTCGGCCGAGCCCAGGGACACGACGAGGTTGGCGCGGGTGTCGGACCGGACGTCCTCGGCGGCGACCACCTGGACGGCGGCCTTCTTGCGCCGGTCACCGGCCAGCCCGTCGGGCTCGACGACCGAGTCGCGAAGGTCCTGGCCGGGCTCGCCGTGCACGGGGAAGATGTGGATCTCGTTGACCTGCGCGGACATTCAGACTCCTTCGGGTGCGGAGGCCAGGGCAGTCTCGATCGCTCGGACCAGCTGGAGGGCAGAGTCACGCGTCAGCTCGACGGCGAGGCGCGCGCCCGGACCGCGCGACGGGTCGGCCAGGTCGATGTTCAGGGTGTGCTCGGCCATCGCATGCACCGGGTGGTCGTAGTAGACCGTGGCATCGGTGACGCGGAACCACTCGCCGCCGGGCCCCTTCGCGCTGCCGTCGACCTGCTCGGAAACCGTGGAGTAGGTGCACATGTCAGCCCTCCTGCGGGGTCAGGTGGGTCTCGAAGAAGCGTGCGATCCGCTCCCAGCCGTCGTTGGCGGCGGTGACCCGGTAGCTGGGTCGGTCCACGGCGAAGAACGCGTGCCCTGCCCCCTCGTAGGTGTGGAACTCGTGCGGTCTGTCCAGGTCGGTGAGGCGACGGTCCAGCTCCGCGACGTGGTCCGGGCTCGGCGTCCTGTCCTCGACGCCGAACAGCCCCAGCAGTGGTGCCCGCAATGACGGGAGCAGGTCGACCAGGTTGGTGACCTTGAGGGCGTAGCCCGCCGGCGGCTCCCCCGTGACGAACGCGCCGTAGCAGTCGACCGCCGCGTCCAGGTCGAGGTGGCAGGCGGCGAGCACCGCCTGACGACCACCGGAACAGTGCCCGATGACTCCCACCTTGCCGTTGTTGGTCGACAACGCGCGCAGGTATGCCGCGGCGGCGCCGACGTCGCCGACCAGCCGCGCGTCGGGCACGCCGCCCTGCGCCCTGGCCGTGGCAGCCGCGTCGGACGGGTCGGCTCCCGGCGCCTCACGGGAGTACAGGTTGGGGCAGACGGTGTCGTAGCCGAGCTCGGCGAAGCGGCGCACCATCTCCTTGGTGGCCCGGTCGTAACCCGGCATGTGGTGGATCACCACCACGCCGCCCCGGGAGTGCTGCCCGTCCGGCCGGGCGAGATAGGCCTCGACCTGTGCGCCGTCGACGCCGGTCAGGGAGACGGTTGCTGCGCTGAGGGAGTCGCTCACCTCGCGATGCTATGCCCGGACGACGAAGCCGCACCCGGACCCCGGATGCGGCTGTGTCGTGCGTGGTTCTCTGGTGGACGTGAAGGGACTCGAACCCATGGCCTCTCGCGTGTGAAGCGAACGCTCTAACCAACTGAGCTACACGTCCAGGTGCCCGGTCACACAAGGTGACGGTCGGGCCTGCCGAAGAATAGCCGGACCGGGCGGATCAGGTGAAATCCGGGGTATGCCGCGCCGTCACCGGCCGCCTCTCGCGCCGGGTCACAGCCCCGGAAGGTCCTTGACCCAGTCCTCGGCGAAGTCCGGCATGAACCCGGGAACGCCCGAGATCAGGAACAGCGCATAGAAGAAGGCCGCCACGAGTGCCGCGGTGATCAGCGCAACCAGCCCCTTGACCCACAAGGGCTTGGGTCGGAGCCACTCGGACCAGTCCTTGAGTCGCGCCTTGGCCCAGTCGAGCAGCCGCTGGGCGGGCTCGAACTCCGACCCGAGGATCGCGATCCCCGCGAACACGATGAGCCAACCCGGTCCCGGCAGGGGGACGAGGGCGAGGCCCACGACGGCCACGACGAGGCCCAGGACGATGACGGCGATGCGGTAGACCGGGTACACGGCCGGGTTGGCGCGGATCCGGCGCCGCCACTCCCAGTCTGTCTCCTCCTCGGCAGCGACGTCCTCGACCGGCACGTCCCCCGCCGCCACCGGGTCGGGGCCCTCGGTCACGGGTCGATCCGCTCGGCACCCAGGCGCGCGAAGACAGCGGCGGCCCTGGCCGTGACCGGACCGGGCTGGAGCGCCCGGTCGTCGACGGCGTGGATGGCCAGCACGTCCTTGGTGCTGCTGGTGATGAACACCTCGTCGGCCTCGCGCAGCACGTCCAGCGGCAGGGTTTGCTCCCGCACGTCCATGCCGTCCTCGCGACACCATTCGATGGTGACCTCCCGCGTGATTCCCGCGAGGCACCCCGAGTCCAGTGGTGGCGTCAGGATGGCCCCGTCCACCACGACGAAGATGTTCGAACCGGTGCACTCGCACAGCTCGCCCCGCGTGTTGGCGAACACCGCCTCGATCGCGCCCCGCTCCTTGGCAAAGGCGAGCGCAACGACGTTCTCGGCATACGACGTCGTCTTGAGACCGGCCACGGCAGACCGCTCGTTGCGCGTCCACGGGACCACGGCCACCGAGGCGCTGGCGGGCGGGCGCGGCTGCGGACCTGCGGTCACGATGTAGGTGAGCGGGCTGTCGTCCCGGTCCGAACCCAGCGGCCCCGCTCCCCCTGTCACGGAGTAGCGCAGTCGGCCGAACTCGATCTGGTCCCCGGCCCCGAGGACGGCCTTGGCCCCCTCGGCGATGTAGTCGTGGTCGGCGGCGGGCAGGCCGAGACCGGCCATCGTCCGGTCCAGCCGGCGGGCGTGCCGGGTCGCGGCGAACACTCGGCCCCGGTCGACCTTGGCCGTCTCGAAGGCCCCGTCGCCGACCGTCACGCCGTGGTCGAGAGCAGAGATGGACGGCTCGTCCACTCCGGTCAGTCGACCGTTGACCCACACCCTGACGTCGCTCATGACTCGCTCACGCCTCCACCCTCCCAGATGCCAACCCGATGAGTCGCGCGGCTTTCACCCGTGTCTCCTCCCACTCACCGACGGGGTCCGACCCCCACGTGATGCCCGCGCCGGTGCCGAAGCGCAGCCAGCGGCGACCGTCCTCGTCCCGCTCTGCCCAGAACGAGCGGATGCCCACGGCGAGTTCCGCCGTCCCCCGGTCGGCGTCGATCCAGCCGATGGCGCCGCAGTAGGGCCCTCGTGGCGCCGTCTCGAGGTCCGAGATGGCCTGCAGCGCAGTGTGCTTTGGAGCCCCCGACACCGATCCCGGGGGGAACGTCGCCGCCATCAGCTCGGGCCACCCCACCCCGGGGCGCAGCTCGCCCGACACGGCGGACACGAGGTGGACCAGGCCGGGGTGCTCTTCGGGGCGACAGAGGTGGTCGACCCGCACCGTCCCCTCCCGACAGACGTGTGACAGGTCGTTGCGGACGAGGTCGACGATCATGACGTTCTCGGCGTAGTCCTTGGGCAGCATCGCCTCGATGCTCGTCGCGGTCCCCTTGATCGGGCGGGACTCGAGCCGGCCGCCGTCGCGCAGCAGGAACGCCTCCGGACTGGCGCAGACGACGTCGAGCCCGGCGGACGGCACCGTGATCCGCCCGGCGTGGGGTGCGGGATTGCCCCGCTCCAGCAGTCGTGCCAGCCCGTCGAGGTCAGCACCGTCGGGGAGCTGGTGCGACAGCACGCGGCAGAGGTTCACCTGGTAGACCGTGCCCGCCGCGATCCGCTCGCGGATCTCCGTCACCCGGGCGAGGTATGCCGCCCGGTCCAGGCTGCTCTGCCACTCACCTTCGAGCGGCGACCAATGGGTCGGTGGTGGGGGCGCGGCATACCGGATGACGTCGGCGAAGCGGACGGCGGTGACCTCGCCCTCGAACGTGGCGACGACGGCCCAGAACCCCGACTCCAGCGTCGCCACGTCGTGACGCACCTCGACCGGACGCGTGGCGTACAGGCTGCCGAACCGCGCGTGCCCCGTCGCCGCCTCCACGATGGCGATCCTAGGCCGACCTAGACTCACCGATCATGCGCCCTCTCGCCTCGACCGTGACGGCCACGGTCGTGGCCACGGTCGTGGTCCTGGCAGTGGCCGCCTGCCAGGGCGCACCACCCCCTCGTCCTGCGAGCACCCAGCCGCCCGCGAGTGCGTCGACGACGTCCGTGGGCGTGCCCGCGACGACACCGGCCGGGCCCCCGACGACGACCACTGCCGCGTCGGACCCGGGCACCCTGACGATGGCGTTCGCGGGTGACGTCCACTTCGAGGACTACCTGGCGCCGCTGGCCCGCGACCCCCACGGCCTGGACGAGCTGCAGTCATCGCTCGGTGCAGCGGACCTGGCCATGGTCAACCTCGAGACCGCGATCACGGAGCGTGGCACCAAGATCGGCAAGGAGTTCCACTTCCGTGCCCCCGCGTCGGCCCTCGACACGATCAAGAACGCCGGGATCGACGCCGTGAGCATGGCCAACAACCACGGCGTCGACTACGGGCCCGTGGGTCTCGCGGACACCCTGGCGGCCAAGAAGGCGAGCCCCGTCCCGATCGTCGGCATCGGCAGGGACGAGGACGAGGCCTTCGCACCGGCGATCCTGCGGGCCAAGGGACTCAAGGTCGCGGTGTTCGGTGCGTCCGAGGTCTTCGAGATGACGCTCGCGCGGTACTCGGCCGGTCCGGGCAAGGGCGGCATCGCCAGCGCCAGCCCCGTCGGCCGGCTCCGGTCGGCCRTGGCCGCAGCGGCTGCAAGGTACGACCTCGTCGTCGTCTTCCTGCACTGGGGCCTGGACTACCAGGCGTGCCCGGACCGGCTGTCCGTGCAGACCGCCGAGGCCCTCGAGGGTGCGGGGGCCGACATCGTCGTGGGCGGGCACTCGCACCGCGTCAACGGGGCGGGTTGGCTGGGACGCGCCTACGTCGACTACGGGTTCGGGAACTTCGTGTGGTGGCGCAGCCACGAGCCGGACTCCCGCTCGGGGGTGCTCACGCTGTCGATCGACGTCAAGGCCGCCCGCGGCACCAAGCGGGCCGCGACGAGCGCGGTCCGCGAGGCCGTCTGGACACCCATGCTGATCGGCGCGGACGGCATACCGCGCGAGCCCGACGCTGCGAACAGCGCCCGGTTGCTCAGGCTCTGGCAGCAGGCCGGCGCGTGTGCCGGTCTGGACGCCGCGCCGGAGTGACCCCCGCGCGCGGGCTCGGAATGAAAGCCGGACATCCGCGGTTCATGTAGTTGAATTCGCAACTACTTACCCCGACCTACCTCACGAGGAGCGCGAGCCCGATGCAGTTCGGAATCTTCACCGTCGGTGACGTGACCACGGACCCGACCACCGGCACGACCGTCAGCGAGCACCAGCGGATCAAGAACACCGTCGAGCTGGCGCGCCAGGTCGAGCAGGTGGGGCTGGACGTCTTCGCCACCGGCGAGCACCACAACCCTCCGTTCGTGCCCAGCTCCCCCACCACCACGCTCGGCTTCATCGCGGCGCAGACCGACACTCTCCTGCTGTCGACCTCGACGACGCTCATCACCACCAACGACCCGGTGAAGATCGCCGAGGACTACGCGACCCTGCAGCACCTCGCCGACGGTCGCGTCGACCTGATGATGGGACGTGGCAACACCGGCCCCGTCTACCCGTGGTTCGGCAAGGACATCCGCGACGGCATCCCGCTCGCGATCGAGAACTACGCGCTGCTCCGCAGACTGTGGACCGAGGACGTCGTCACGTGGGAGGGCAAGTACCGCACGCCCCTGCAGTCCTTCACCGCCACGCCGCGCCCGCTGGACGGCATTCCGCCGTTCGTCTGGCACGGCTCGATCCGCAGCACGGAGATCGCCGAGCAGGCCGCCTACTACGGCGACGGCTTCTTCCACAACAACATCTTCTGGCCGATGAGCCACACCCGGCAGATGGTGGCGCTCTACCGGCGCCGCTTCGAGCACTACGGCCACGGCTCCGCCGACCAGGCCATCGTCGGACTCGGTGGGCAGGTGTTCATGCGTGCCAACAGCCAGGACGCGGTGCGCGAGTTCCGCCCCTACTTCGACAACGCGCCCGTCTACGGGCACGGCCCGTCGCTGGAGGAGTTCAGCCGCGAGACGCCCCTCACCGTCGGCTCACCCGAGCAGGTCATCGAGCGGTATGCCGCGATGGCCGACTCCGTCGGCGACTACCAGCGACAGCTGTTCCTGCTCGACCACGCAGGGCTCCCCCACCGGACGGTGATGGAGCAGGTCGAGATCCTCGGCACGCAGGTCGTGCCCGAGCTGCGGAAGATCGCCGCCGCCCGCAAGCCGGCCCACGTGCCGGACGCCCCCACCCACGCCAGCCGGCTGGCCGCGGCCACCGCGCGCGCCACCCAGGACGCGGCCAAGGACCTGGAGGTCACCCGATGAGCACCCGCCCCATGGCGCCCCGCCCGACGACTGCAGGCCGCATCGTCGTCGTGCAGGCCGGCCTCGGCCAGCCCAGCACCACGAGACTGCTCGCCGAGCGGCTGGCCACGGCTACGCAGGATGCCCTGCTCGAACGCGGCGACGAGGCGGAGGTGACCTTCGTCGACCTGCGCGAGCACGCCCACGACCTCGCCAACACCCTGCTCACCGGCTTCGCCACCGGCGGGCTGCGACTGGCCCTGGACGCCGTGCGCGACGCCGATGCGGTGATCGCCGTGACGCCGGTGTTCCAGGCGTCCTACAGCGGACTGTTCAAGACGTTCATGGACGTCCTCGACGACTCGGCCCTGCGCGGCACCCCGGTGCTCATGGCGGCCACCGCCGGCACGGCGCGCCACTCACTGGTCCTCGAGCACGCGATGCGCCCGATGTTCGCCTACCTCAAGGCGGTGACGGTGCCCACCGGCGTGTTCGCGGCCGCTGAGGACTGGGGTACCGGCGGCACTGGTGTCACCGTGGACGCCGGCCTGTCGAGCCGGATCACGGTCGCGGCGTCCGAGCTCGCCGACCTCGTCACCGGTGTTGCGGCCCGTGGGTCCGCGACGTCGAGGACCGCTCGGGTCGACGAGCTCGCCGACCCGGTGCCGTTCGAGGAGCTGCTCGCCCGCTGACTTCGGGCAGCAGGCCTACGGCTGCGACGTCGTCACCATCGCTGCCGGTCGACTCTCGACCTACGGCACCAACGCCGGATACCACGTGGCACTGACAGTCCAGTTGCGATGTATTCCGTTGCGCTGCAAGGCAATTCCCCGTCGCGCCGCTTGCGATTTTGTTCGAACACCTGTACGATTGTGGTATGTCGAGCAGTCCAGTGGCAGTGCAGCGTGACGAGGTCCAGCGCGACCTCGGGGCGCGCACGGCGACCGTGGCCGGCCGGTTGAACCGGGCTCACGCGAAGCTGGTCGACATCGCGGCCGAGCTCATCGAGGGCGACCACTGGGGCGACGGCGGCTTCCGCTCCCCCGAGCACTACCTCGTCGTGCGGGCAGGGCTGTCGCCTGCCCGCGCGCGAGACGTCGTCGCGGTGGCCCGCCGGCGAGGCGAGCTGGCGACAGTGGCCGAGTCCGTCGCAACAGGTGCCCTGTCGCTCGACCAGGCCGCGGTCGTCGCCCACCACGTGCCTGCGTCGCACCAGCGGTCGGTCGGCGAGCTGGCAGTGCACATGACGGTGCCCCAGCTGCGTCGAGCAGTCTCGAGACACGCCTTCACCGTCGAGTCCGACACTGACGGCGATGCCGCCAATCCTGAAGCCACCTCGGAAGCCACAGCGGTGGAGACGAGCGCATCCGAGCGACGAGCGTGTGCGCGGCCGGAGCGATGCACTACGACCGCGACGGCCGGTTCCAGCTGCGCTACAGCGCACCCGCCCCCGTCGGCGCGCTGGTCGAGCAGGCCCTCAAGGAAGCCAAGGACGCGCTGTTCACCTCCCAGACCGGTGCGGCCGCACCCTCCGAAGACAGTGTGAGCACCGGACAGGGCTCCGGTTCGATCGGGGACCATCCGACCTACGCCGATGCCCTCGCGGAGATCGCCCACCGGGCACTGTCGAGCGTGACGTCGACCAGCCGGTCCAGCCACTACCGGGTCTACCTGCACCTGTCGACCGACGGCGCCTGGATCAACAGCGGCGGAGCGATCCCGCGACGACTCCTCGGACGCTTCCTCTCCGACGGGGTGCTCCAGCCGGTCTGGGAGACCGACGGGCGACCGGTCAGCGTGGGCCGCGCCATGCGGATCCTGCCGGGTCGGTCGCGTCGGCTCATCGAGGACCGCGACCGCGGCTGCCGCTTCCCGGGCTGCACGGCCAGCCGGTTCGTCGAGATCCACCACCTGCACGAATGGGCCGCCGGCGGCGCGACCGACGACGACAACCAGGTCAGCCTCTGCCCGTTCCACCACGACGCCATCGACCGCGGTGACTTCACGATCAGCGGCGATCCCACCCGGCCCGACGGCCTCGTCGTGACCAACCGGTACGGGCTACCCGTCCGACCACCCACCCCAGCCGAGCTTGCCGCCTCACCCACCAGCTCACCACGCGGCGACCCGCTGGGCGGGGCTCCACCCGGAACGGCCCGCCCCGGCGAGCAGGCGGCCTACCGACCACCCACCGGCGAACGCGCCCGCTGGGCCGACATCGAGATCCCACCCGACCGCGACCTGCCGCCACGAACCCACTTGCACGCTGTCCCCTCGGGCTGACCCGACCTTCCGCGCAATCGGTGTCCTCCAGCGTCCTGCCCGATCGCAGGTACGTCATCTTGCTGATGCCCACCGGGCGACATCGCGGTCATACTGAGGCATCTGCAGGGAAGCCCCTCCGACCCGCAGCAAGGACGACCACGGAGGCGTGACGCGATGGCGATCATGAGTGCCCTTCCCGACCCAGCAGAAGGGCCGGGTCCCACTGCCGCATTGCCCGAGCCAACGTTCACGCCAGGACCTGCCGCGGTCGAGCAGATCGAGCAGGTGCGTTTGGCGAAGCAGGAGGCCTGGCGCACCGAGCCGTTGGCCCGCAAGGTCGCCTACGCAAGGCGACAGGGCGCGCCGGTGCCCGGCAACGCCTCGCCGGCCGTCGTCGACGAGACACTCGAGCGGATCTTCAAGAACGCCGACTTCCTGCCCGGATGGTGGCTGGGCACCGGCGCGAAGCGCGCCGACGCGGTGGCGAAGCTGACGACCGCGGTGGAGATGGGCACCGGCTTCCTCGTCTCACCGTGGCTGCTGATGACGAACCACCACGTCCTCGACTCGGCCGAGACCGCGGCCGACACCATTGCCTGGTTCCGCTACGTCGAGGACGAGGACGGCGCGAGCCAACCCACCAAGGTGGCCCTCCAGCCCGAGCGGTGCTTCGTCACGAGCCCCGCCGACGACCTCGACTTCACCCTGGTCGCAGTGGCCCCGGTCGCCGACAAGCCTCCGGGCGAGACGTTCGGGTACATCGCCATGCACGGCGGCGTCGGCAAGATCGTGAAGGGCCAGCCGGTCAACGTCGTCCAGCATCCCCAGGGGCGGCACCGCGAGGTCACCCTGCGCAACAACACCTTCAGCGGCCCCCTCGTCGACGCCCAAGGGGTGGAGAACCCCAAGTACCTGCTCTACGACGCGGACACCGAACCCGGCTCCTCGGGGGCTCCTCTTCTCAGTGACAGCTGGGAGCTGATCGGCCTCCACCACGCAAGCGAGCAGCAGCGCAACACCGCAGGCCAGTTCGTCGACCTCGACGGCAACCTCGCCGACGCCAACACCCCTGAGAGCAAACGGATCTGGGTCGCCAACCGCGGCATTCGGATCTCCGCGATCGTCAAGGACCTGTCCGCACGAACCATCGACACGAGCAACGGCACTGATGCAGCGGAACTGGTCAGCCTCCTGCTCGGACTGGGAGGGAACATATGAGCACCGCCCTGCTGCTGATCCATGGACGAAGCCAGCAGATGCCGGCCGGGGCTGTACGCACCGAGTCGTCCGTCGGGGACTTCGTCGCCGCCAAGAAGCGGGAGTGGCTGGCCGGACTCGCCAAGGGGATGACCCTTGCCGGCCGCCCGGGCGTCGCCCCCGACGCGGTCTACTTCCCGTACTACGGGAACGTGCTTGCCGACGCGATCGCCAAGCACGTCAAGGCTGGCGGTCGGACGCCCGAGCTCGAGGAGACGACGATCGCGTCGCAGGCCGCGACCACGTCGGACGACATGGTGCTCGACGCCGCCGCGGAGCTCGGTTTCGTCGCCTCGCGGCGGCTCGAGCAGAGCGAACCCGGGGTCGCCGATGCGGCCCGAGACGTGGAGAAGTCCCGCGCAGCCGGTGAGGAGGCCTCCTGGGGTGACCTGCTGAAGCCCAAGGTGGTCCGCGAGGCGCTGCGGTTCCTCAGCGACAAGACAGGCGCGCCGCAGCTCATCATCACCCAGTTCCTCAGCGACGTGGCCTACTACCTCGAGGACGACGCCATGCGCGACGACGTGCAGGCCGTGGTCACCGAGTCGCTGGCCCAGGTCACTGCGGACGGCCACACTGACGTCGTCGTAGTCGGGCACAGTCTCGGCAGCTGCGTTGCCTACGACGCCCTGCAGCGCTACTCCGGTTCGGCACGGGTCCGCCTCCTGGTGACTGCGGGCTCCCCCGACGGATACCCCGTCGTGAAGCGCAACTTGTGGGGCGGCCCGGAAGGGGCGGCAGAACGCGGCATACCGTCGGTCGTCAACCCGGTGAGCGGCTCCCTGCGCTGGCTCAACGTCTACGACGAGCACGACGTCGTCGCGCTGGTCCACCCCCTCACCCCACTGTTCGCGGCCAGCAGCGACGCGATGCGCGACGAACGCACCCAGAACCCCTCCGACCCACACTCGATCCAGGACTACCTGTCCGACCCCGACGTCGCCGGTCCGATCGCCGAGGCCCTGACCTGACGGTGGACCGGGGAGGCTGCGACCACGCAGCCCCGGCCAGCTCCCGAACGTGGAGGTGAGTGACATGGACTCCAGGTGGCGTCGACCCGTGCCGGCACTGCTCGCCCTGACTCTGGCGTTCGCCCTGGTCGCCTGCACCGGAACCGGAACCGGTGGCGACGGCGGCGGCGGGTCGACCTCCGACAGCTCGACGTCGGAGGAGTCGACGACCGAGCCGGACCCGACCACCGAAGACCCCGACCCCACCACTCCCCCATCGTCGAGCAGCAGCAACAGCAACCCCGYGATCTCCGTCGCGCGGCTGCCCGTCGGCGGCGCCTCCGAGCTGCGTGAGGACGACCCCACGCTGCAGTGCGCCGAGGTCTCCTGGATCGTGGACAACAACGGGGAGATCCCCCGCGGAACCGCGGTGGAGATCACCAACCCCCTGTTCACCCCAGAGGTCTTCGAGGTCGTGCGGGGAGGATGTGGCACCTCGCAACCCAACTGCGTCGGCTACATCTTCCGGACGTCCGCCCAACGCTGCGACCTGCTCGTCCGGCTGGTCGGGACGATCCCCGAGGACACCAGTCCGTCCGTGGGCTTCACGGGACTCGTCTACTGCCCGCGCAACGACTCGCCTGCGTGCCAGCAGTTCGTGGCAGCGCTCGGTGACCAGCAGCAGATCTCCGTCCAGCTCAGCGTGCCGCCATCCCCGGAACCCGAGACGACCTGACGGATGACCCCGGACCCGAGCCTGCCGGTCGCCGAGGACGCCGACGGCACCGACACCCCCGCCAGCCCCGACAGCCCCGTCAGTGCGAGCCGGCTGTCGTGGGACCGGGTCTACAGCTTCGCGGGAAACATCGTCGCCCCCGCGACCGCGCTCAGCACGTTGCTCTTCTACTTCGGCTACGTCTCCACGCGGGCTCAGTACCTCTACTTCGGCCTCGACGTCGACACCATCGGCCTGTCCACGCAGGCCTTCGTCATGCGAAGCCCCCAGCCGCTGCTCGTGCCCGTGCTCGTGCTCTTCCTGCTCGTCGCCGGCGGCATCGCCGTCAACCGGTGGCTCGGGCCCCGGCTGACCGGACACACCAGGACAACGCTCGCGGTGGGCACGACCATCCTGGGAGTGGGGCTGGTGGTGCTCTTCTCCTACCCCGCCACCGGGCGGTGGACCTACTACCCACTCGTCGCGCCGGTCCTCCTCGCGCTGGGAGCCGGCATCACGGCATACGCGATGGGGCAGCGGCACGGCCCGGTCCGCTTGCGTGTCGCGCTGTGGCTCACGGTCGCCGCCGCGGTCTTCTGGACCAACGCGACTCTTGCGCAGTGGTCGGGCACGGGGCTGGGGCAGGAACAGGCGGGTCGGCTCAACGAGCTGCCGCGCATCGTCCTCGACACCCGTGAACGGCTCTACCTGCGCAACGCAGACGTCTCCGAGACGGCCCTGCAGACGGAGGAGGGCCAGACCTTCCGGTACCGGTACCGCGGCCTGCGGCTGCTGGTGCAGAACGGCGACCGCATGTTCCTCGTGCCCTGCACCGAACGGGTCACCCCGTGTCCCTACCACCCGAACAGTGCCACCCTCGTCGTGCGGTTCTCCGACAGCACCCGCGTGCAGTTCCTCGCGCCCTAGCAGGACCGGTCCGTGGGCCCCTCCCCGTCAGCGATCGGCGGTGGGGGCTCAGCGATCGCGGTTGCGCGGGTGCTGGCCCGCCTGCCGCTCGTTGCCTCGCCTGTAGTTTCCGGTCACCCGCGCCATCAGCTCCTGGGCGTCACCGCCCTCGACGTCCTCGAGAAACTCCTGGGCACGCCTGCCACGCAAGACCGTGGCACGCCGCCCGTGGTGGAAGACCACGACCTCGCCGCCACGCTCCTCGAACTCGAAACCCTCCGGTCGCCCAGGCATGCGCACGAGCGTATGCCGCGCCGTCACCGGTGTCGTGCGGGTTTCCCGAGCCCTAGATTGGTCGGATGAACGCACTGGACCGCTTCTCCCTGGCTGGCCGCGTCGCCGTCGTCACCGGCGGGACCCGGGGACTGGGTGCCGGTTTCGCCCGCGCACTCGGTGATGCCGGGGCGTCGGTCGTCCTCGTGGGGCGCGATGTCGAGGCTGCGGAAGGTGTGCTGGAATCGTTGCACGACAACGACATCCGGGCCGACTTCGTGGCTGCCGACGTCACGGTCGCCGAGGACGTGCAACGGGTGCTCGACACAGCGCTGTCCCTCCACGGCCGGGTCGACGTGCTGGTCAACAACGCCGGTGCCTGCGTCCATGCGCCGGCCCTCGACGTGACGCCCGAGGACTGGCGGGCCGTCATGGCCGTCAACCTCGACGCGGTGTGGACGTGCTCGCAGACCTTCGGTCGGCACTTCGTCGCGCAGGGCGCGGGGTCGATCGTCAACATCGGGTCGATGTCGGGCTTCATCGTCAACCGGCCGCAGTGGCAGCCCGCCTACAACGCCTCCAAGGCGGCAGTGCACCACCTCACACGGAGCCTGGCGGCCGAGTGGGCCCCGCACGGGGTGCGCGTCAACGCGCTGGCCCCCGGCTACATCAAGACGGACATGTCCCCCGTGGACGATCCGACGTTCCGCCAGCACTGGATCGACGACGCGCCGATGCAGCGCTACGGCACCGTCGAGGAGCTCGCGCCGGCGGTCATCTTCCTTGCCAGCGACGCGTCCTCGTTCGTCACCGGCTCGGTGCTCGTGGCCGACGGCGGCTACACCGCGTTCTGAGGCAGACGTCTTCTGAGCCAGACGTGGCAGAGTCCCCGCCGGGAGACCGGCGGGGACCGCGTCGTTGGTGCTGGCCCGAGCTGTCAGGCGATGGCGGGCTTCGAAGAGGTGTGCCGCGAACCCGCACCGACCTCCTGCTCAGCAGGGACCCGACGCAGGTGCCTGAACCCGAGCAGGCTGAGGACGATCATCGCCGCCGCGCCGATGAAGCTGGCCCACGCGGCATACATCGCGATCTTGCCCATCGTCCCGAACGCGTAGGCGTTGAGCAGCAGACCGCGAAGCGTCTCACCCTTGAAGGCGAGGTCCACCATGGCCTTGGCCTTCGGGTCGTCGGGGTTGGCCCGCGAGGCGGCGCTGAGCTCGGAGTACGTCTTGCCCCCGGTCGACTCGTCGAGGTGGACCTTGATGTAGTGGTCGGCCCAGGCCTTGGCCTGGTCGCCAGTGGTCAGCTGCTGGCCGGCGTACTGCTCCAGGTAGGGCTTGACCAACGGGTCGTTGAGCTGGTCGCTGCCCTTGGCGGGGAAGGTGATGTGCTGGGCCGCGAGCTGCGTGTGGACCTCGTTGTCCACGAAGCTGCTCGCCCACGTCATCAGCCCCCCGGCAACCAGAAGGACTGCGGCGACGATGAGACCGCCGGTCGTGAGCAAGGCGTCGAGTGTCCGTCGTCGCATAGCGGTGGTTCCTCCTTCGGGTGTCAGGCACCCGTTCGTATGTCGTTCTGACGCACTCAGTTTCGCGAGGCGGCCAGACCGCCGTCAGGGTCAAAGGTCCCGACCTCAGGGACAGTTCCGCAGCCCCCTCACTCCGGAGGTGCCTCACGGTGTCCACCACGGACGACGAACCGCCGACCGGAAATCGACTCTGCCCGGACCCTCACGATCCGGGGCTTGGCGCCCTCGTGCCAGGGGTACAGCGGCAGGCTCAGCGCGGCGATTGCGTCGTCCAGCTCGTACACCTCGGAGGCCACTCCGCGCACCACGACGCTCCACGCCGTGGCATCCGCCGTGTCGTAGCCATCCACCTCGAAGGCGACGAACGCCCCGTCCGCGGAACGGAACAGCGTGCCGGAACCGGTCCGGAATACCAGGCTGCCGTGGTCCACCGCGAAGTTGACCGGGAAGATGTCAGGTCGACGGTCATGGACCACGGCGATGCGTCCCACCACCGCGGACCGAAGCATGTTCCAGCACTGTGCGGCGCTCAGTTCCTCTGTCATGGCCAGGCCCTTCGTGTGTGCGTCCATGGCGCCACCATCACGCGTCGTGATCCGGGAGTTCAGGGGCCAAGGTCCCGACGTCCCCGCGTTGGCCCTAGATTGGCCCGTAGCCCGAGTCCCTCAGCGAAGGAGAAAACATGGCCACCACACGCACCGCTGTCACCCACTGGGAGGGCTCCCTCTTCGAGGGCGCCGGCCAGGTCGACCTCCAGTCCTCCGGGATCGGGACGTATGACGTGTCGTGGGTCGCGCGCGCCGAGGAGCCGAACGGCAAGACGAGCCCCGAGGAGCTCATCGCGGCAGCGCACTCGAGCTGCTTCTCGATGGCCCTGTCCCTGGCGCTGGACAAGGCCGGCCACCCTCCGACCTCGCTGGACACCACCGCCAAGGTCACCTTCCAGCCGGGCACCGGCATCACAGGCAGTGCGCTGTCCGTCGTCGGCGTCGTCCCCGGCATCACCGTCGAGCAGTTCGAGGAGGCGGCCCAGGACGCCAAGGCCAACTGCCCGGTGAGCCAGGCCCTCAAGATCCCGATCACGCTGGAGACGAGCTTCTCCGGCTGAGGCCGGACGCTCGACCAGCACGGTCGGAACACAGCCATGATCGACACCTGGTGGGTGTCGGAAGACGGGCTCGAGGAGCACGACGTCGCCCAGGTCGACGCCCTCCTGCAGCGCGACAACGGGTTCGTCTGGGTGGACGTGCCCGACTTCGACGATGCCGCGGAAGCGGTCCTGCGCGAGCGGTTCCACGCTCACCCGATGGTCGTGAAGGCCTGTCGTGAGCGCAACTTCGTCCCCTCGGTGCACGGTTACGAGGAGCACACCTTCGTCATCGTGCACACGCCCCTGGCCGGCGAGGGTGGACACGTCCACATGCTCGAGCTCGACCAGCTCGTCGGCACCCGCTACCTCGTGACGGTGCACGGCCCGCGCAACCCGGCGGTCTCCCTCTCCGACGCCACCGAGGAGACCAGGACCGTGCGCGAACGCATCGAGGCCGGGCGGTTCCGCCCCAAGAGCCCGAGCGAGCTCTCGTACGCCATCGGGTCGGCGGTGGCACGTCGGCAGAGCGCCGCCGTGAAGTCCGTCGCTGGACGGCTCCCGGCCCTGGAGATGCGCGTGATGGGCTCGGACTTCCACCAACCCGAGGAGCTGCTCGAGGAGCTGTTCCTGCTGCGCCACGAGCTGCTCATCTCGCGGACCCAGGCAGGCCAGGCCCACGAGGTCTACGGTCGGCTTGCCTCGCTCGAGCGGTTCGCCAGCGACGAGTCGAGGCGGCACGCCCGCGACCTGTCGGAGCAGTTCGACCGGGTCCGCAGCCTCGCCGACGGCGAGAGCCACTTCCTGTTCGGTGTGATCGAGCTCTACCAGACCCGGGTCACCACCAAGATGACCGTCGCGATGGAACGCCTCGCCGTCATCGCCGCGATCACCCTGCCCGTCACCGCCATCGCGTCGGTCTACGGCATGAACGTGATCGTGAACGAACAGACCCACTGGACGCAGCTGATCATCGTCCTCGTCGTGATGGCCTCGATCAGCCTCTGGCTGCTGCGCTGGGCGCGACGTCAGGGCTGGTGGTGAGTCAGGCCCGTGACGACGGGGATGGCGGTGGCAGGGGTATGCCGGGTGGCCGCCCCCCATGGTGACCACCCGGCATACGTGCATGGGCCCTGGAACTCCTGGACCTAGAACTCCTCGTTGAAGGCGACCGAGCCGGACACCCCCACCTGGTAGGCGGAGACGCGGCGCTCGAAGAAGTTCGACAGCTCCTGGACGTCCTGCAGCTCCATGAACGCCAGCGGGTTCTTCGAGCCGTACTCCGGCTCCAGCCCGAGCTGCTCGAGCCGCCGGTCTGCCACTGACTCGAGGTAGGTGCGCATGTCGGTGACGGACAGGCCCGCCACGCCGCCGCCGAGCAGGTCCTCGGCGAACTGCGCCTCGGCGTCGACGGCGTCGCGCATCATCGCCCGCACCTGTGCGGCGAGGTCGTCGTCGAACAGGTCGGGCTCCTCGCGGCGCACCGTCTCGACGACGTCGAACGCGAACGCCATGTGCATCGACTCGTCGCGGAACACCCAGTTTGTGCCGCTCGCCAGCCCGTTGAGCAGGCCACGCGAACGCAGGAAGTACACGTAGGCGAAGGCGCCGTAGAAGAACAGGCCCTCGATGCAGGCAGCGAAGCAGATCACGTTGAGCAGGAAGGCCCGTCGGTGCTCACGCGTCTCCAACCTGTCGAGGTCGAACACCGAGTCGATCCAGCGGAAGCAGAAGTCGGCCTTGGCCTTGATCGACGGGATGTTGTCGACCGCGGCGAAGGCTTCCTGGCGCTGCTGCTCGTCGGGCACGTAGGTGTCGAGCAGGGTGAGGTAGAACTGCACGTGCACGGCTTCCTCGAACAGCTGACGGCTGAGGTAGAGCCGGCCCTCCGGTGAGTTGATGTGCTGGTACAGGTTGAGCACCAGGTTGTTGGCCACGATCGTGTCGCCGGTGGCGAAGAACGCCACGAGTCTGCCCACGAGGTGTCGCTCGGCCTCGGTGAGCCGCTGGAGGTCCTTGAGATCGGTGTGCAGGTCGACCTCCTCCACGGTCCAGGTGTTCTTGATGGCGTCGCGGTAGCGCTCGTAGAAGTGCGGATAGCGCATCGGCCGCAGGGTCAGGTTCATGCCCGGGTCGAGCAGCATCCGGTTCTCGCTGTGGTCAGTGTCAACGCTGTTCGTCGTGCTGCCGGTCGTGGTCGTCTGGGTGGTGCTCACTGGCAGGCCTCGCAGCTCTCGGGGTTCTCGAGGGAGCACGCGATCACGTCTTGATCGGACACTGCCTCGTCGGGGACGGTCTGGGTCGGCGCCGAGACCGGGGCGGCCATCGAGATGGTCGCCTGCTGGATGCGGGTGGCCGGGCGGGACCGCAGGTAGTACGTGGTCTTCAGGCCGGCCTTCCACGCGTAGAGGTACATCGAGCTGAGCTTCCCGATCGTCGGCGAGGCGAGGAACAGGTTGAGGGACTGGCTCTGGTCGATGTAGGGCTGGCGGGCAGCCGCGATGTCGATGAGGGACTTCTGCGGAAGCTCCCAGGCGGTGCGGAACAGCAGCCGCACGTCCTCGGGGATCGAGGTGATGCCCTGGACCGAGCCGTCACTGCGCTTGATGGCCTCGCGCACCTCCGGCGTCCACAGCCCAAGGGCCTTCAGCTCGCGCACGAGGGCGGTGTTGACCTGGAGGAACTCCCCCGACAGGGTCTCGCGCTTGAACAGGTTGGACACCTGCGGCTCGATGCACTCGTAGGCGCCGGCGATCGAGGCGATCGTCGCAGTTGGGGCGATCGCGATGAGCAGCGAGTTGCGAAGCCCGTTCTCCTTGATGGCCTTCCGCGCCGCCTCCCAGCGCTGTGCCTGGGTCGGGGTGACGCCCCAGAGGTCGGGTTGCAGGTCACCCCGCGCTGCGCGCGTCTGCGGGTATGCCGGGTGCGGACCGTGCTCCCCCGCCAGCTCCGTGGACCTCTCCAGGGCCGACAGGTAGACCTCCTCGGCGATGCGGGTGGACAGCTCCTGCGCCTCGGCCCCGTCGAACGGCAGCCGCAGCGCGAACATCACGTCCTGCAGGCCCATGACGCCCAGGCCCACCGGTCGCCACTTCGGGTTGGACGCCGCAGACTGCGCCGACGGGTAGTAGTTGATGTCGATGACGCGGTCGAGGTAGGTCACGGCCGTCCGCACGGTCGCCCGGAGCTTGTCCCAGTCCACGCCGTCACGGCCCGCAGTCAGGTGCTGGGCCAGGTTGACCGACCCCAGGTTGCACACAGCCGTCTCGTCGTTGCTCGAGACCTCGATGATCTCCGTGCACAGGTTGGACAGGTGGACCACCGGCGCACCCGGCGCCTGTTCGTCGTTGGTCTGGTTGCAGGTCCGGTTGCTGGCGTCCTTGAACGTCATCCAGCCGTTGCCGGTCTGGGCCAGGGTCCGCATCATCTTGCCGTAGAGCTCGCGCGCACCGACCTGGCGGACGTAGCGCCCGTCGCGCTCCGCCGCGGCATACACGGCCTCGAAGGCCGGGCCCCACAGGTCGGGGAGCTCCGGCACCTCGTTGGGGTCGATCAGGCTCCACTGCTCGTCGGCCTCGACGCGACGCATGAACTCGTCGGGGATCCAGTTGGCGAGGTTGAGGTTGTGCGCGCGACGCGCGTCCTCCCCCGTGTTGTCGCGCAGCTCGAGGAACTCTTCGATGTCGGGGTGCCACGGCTCGAGGTATACGCACGCCGCCCCCTTGCGGCGGCCGCCCTGGTTGACTGCCGACACGGACGAGTCGAGGGTGCGCAGCCACGGGACGATGCCGTTGGAATGACCGTTGGTGCCACGGATGAGCGCCCCGCGTGACCGCACCCGCGACCACGAGATCCCAATGCCACCAGCGTACTTCGACAGCTTGGCCACCTGGGTGTAGCGGTCGTAGATCGACTCCAGGTCGTCCTGGGGCGAATCCACGAGATAGCACGACGACATCTGGGTGTGCCGCGTGCCGGAGTTGAACAGCGTGGGCGAGCTGGGCAGGTAGGCCAGCGAGGCCATCAGCTGGTAGAACGCGATCGCCTCCTGGGGTGTGTGCGACAGGCCGCAGGCCACCCGGAGCAGGAAGTACTGGGGGGTCTCGATGACCATCCGGGTGTCGGGGTGACGCAGCAGGTAGCGGTCGTAGACGGTGCGCAGCCCGAAGTACTCGAACCGGCGGTCGTTCCTGACGTCGACGGCGTGGTCGAGCTTGCGGGAGTTCGCCTCGACGAAGGCAGCCGTCTCGTCGCCGATCAGCCCTTCGAGGTGCCCCAGTCGCACGGCCTGGCTGAACGACGCGATCTGCTGTCCGCGGACCTCCTTGTCGATGTAGTTCGACAGCAACCGGGCCGCGAGCCGGGAGTACTCCGGCTCCGCAGCCGTCATCTCGGCAGCGGTCTGGATGGACAGCCGGTCGAGCTCGGCGGTCGTGGCTCCGTCGTAGAGACCGCTGATGGTGCGGGTGGCGATCGCCATGGGGTCGACCTCGGCGAGGTCGTCGCACCAGCGCTCGACGGCGCGGACGATCTTCATCACGTCGACGGGTTCGGCGTCCCCGTTACGCTTGCGCACCGCCATGGACGTGCGGCGCGGGGCGGTCGGGGTCTCCACGACCTCACTGGGTTCGACGACTTCACTGTCGACGACTTCGATGCTGGTGTCGGTCACTGCTCTCTCCTCGCGAGCGAATCGGTGCCGCGGACGCGAGGAGGAGACGACGACGCAGCCACGCATCCGGGAAGGCAGTGCGATGTGGTGCTGCGTATGCCGTGTGACCCACCCTCGAGGCCACGACTCACCGCGCACGGTGTGCGCGGTCGCTGGCAGGTCTTCGGACTCGCGGACGTGTCGTGCCGGCGACCGTGATCTGGTTGGTCGCCGACTCGGTTCCTACTGGCCGTCGCTTCCCACCCACGTGTGCGAGCAGTGCTTGATGACGGCGGTCGTTTCCGCTTACCGCTGCGGGGCAGTCCCGGAATCTCACCGGGTTCCCTCTTGCCCCGAAGACCGATTGCGCGGCCTTCGGACCAGCAAGAGACACCATATGCGGGTGGTGGGCGCAAAGTGCGGCACCACATGTTGGGTCCGCGTGTCGTGTCCCTAGGATTGCCTGCATGCGGCGCGCCACCCCCTTAGTCGCGGGCGCAGCGCTCCTCCTCCTTGCCCTGGTGGCGTGTTCCGCGCCCCCACGCACCGGTGAGCCGACCCAGTCGGCCAGCGCCACGGCATACCCCCGGCTCACCCCGGCGTGCCCGACGGCTTCGTCCACGGGCAGACCACCCACGGTGACGGTCGCCCAGCTCAACCGGATCGTCGCGGGCCTGGACCTGCCCCTGTGGCAGGCCGGTGACATCGGTGCCAGCGCCCGACTCCCCGACGACCGGATCGTGTGGGTGTTCGGCGACACGGTGCGCGGTGAGGGGATCTCGCCACGCATCGTGGCGAACTCGATGCTGGTCACGAGCGGGCTGTGCACGTCGCAGGTCGAGACCTCCGCCCGAGGGCCGGTGATCCCCGATCGAGCCGACGGCGTCGTCCACTGGCCCATGTCGGTGGCGTCGGTGTCGAGGCCTGACGGCGACTTCCTCGTCGTGATCACCGCACGCATCCGTCGTGGCGTGGCGGGGAACTTCGACTTCACGTACCTCGGTAGCAGCGCAACGGTCTTCGAGATGCCGCCTGGTGGCGCTCCGCGGCTGCGCCACCAGCTGGACATCACCCCCGACAGCTCCGCGGCGGACCAGGTCAACTGGGGTTCGGCCATGACGGTGAGCGGGGACTGGCTCTACGTCTACGGCACCCGGCTCCCCACTCGCAACTCCTTCGGACGAGCCCTGTATGCCGCCCGCGCGCCAGTGGCGGACGCGCGCGACCGGTCGACGTGGCAGTTCTGGGACGGCGCAACCTGGGTGTCGGAGCAGGCTCGCGCGGCGGTGATCCTGGCTGCCCAAGGTGGTGTCTCCCAGACCCTGTCGGTCGATGCCGTGGACGGCCACTTCGTCATCGTCTCCAAGCGGGACGGCGACCTCGGCAACACGGTCTACGCGTGGTCGTCGAAGTCGCCGGTCGGTCCCTGGACTGCGCAGCGTGGGACGAGGGCCGACTTCCAGGACCCGTCCGGACAGCTCAAGTACGCACCCCTGGCCCACCCGGGGATCGCGCTGGCCGACGGCCGGCTGCTGATCTCGATCTCACGCAACACCACGGACTTCGGCCGGCTCCTGAAGGACCCGACGCTGGGCAGGCCGGTGTTCGCCGAGATCGACCGCCCCTGAGGAGGAATCAGGGTCGCCTCAGGGTGAGCATGGGGTCTGTCCCCGATGTGTCCACGCGGCTGCCGGCGCCACGATTCTCGGCATGATCACTGTCAACTCACTCACCAAGAGCTACGGACGCGGACTGACCGCCGTCAACGACGTCTCGTTCACCGCGGCCACCGGTCGCGTCACCGGATTCCTCGGCCCCAACGGCGCCGGCAAGTCGACCACGATGCGCATCATCGTCGGACTCACCCCGGCAACTTCGGGGACCGCCACGGTCGACGGGCACCGGTTCACCGACCTGCCGAACCCCGGCACGGAGGTCGGTGTCCTGCTGGACGCCTCCGCACAGCACGCCGGACGCACGGGACGCGAGATCCTCACGCTTGCCCAGCGCACGATGGGCCTGCCCCGGACCCGGGTCCAGGAGATGCTCGACCTCGTCAGCCTCACCGCCAACGAGGCCGACCGGCGCGTCCGGGACTACTCCCTGGGGATGCGCCAGCGCCTCGGCATCGGGACCGCCCTCCTGGGAGACCCGCACGTGCTCATCCTCGACGAGCCCGCGAACGGACTCGACCCGGCGGGTATCCGCTGGATGCGCGACCTCCTGCGCGGGTTCGCCGACCAGGGCGGCACCGTCCTGCTCTCCTCCCACCTCCTCCACGAGATCGAGGTCATCGCCGACGACCTCGTCGTCATCGGCAACGGACGCATCGTGGCGCAGGGCACCAAGTCCGACCTGCTCGCTTCGGCCGGCACCGTGGTCCGCGCCCGCAACGCTGCCGCCCTGGCGGCGGCACTGGAGCACGCCGGCCTGACCATCACGGCTCACGCCGACGGCAGCGTGCACACCGACTCCGCACCCGACCAGGTCGGCGAGATCGCGCTCGCCGCACGCCTGGTCCTCACCGAGCTCCGTACCGCCGACGGGGCCGGGCTCGAGGAGATGTTCCTCGAGCTCACCGCAGACACCCAGCGCGAAGGAGCAGCAGCATGACCACCACCGTCCTGCGGACCCCGACCTCCGAGTCGGCCACCTCCGCCCCCCGCACGCACACGGCAGGTGCGCGGATCCCACTGACCCGCATCATCGGGGTCGAGCTGCGCAAGATGTTCGACACGCGCTCGGGCTTCTGGCTGATGGCCAGCATCGTCATCACGAGCGTGCTCGCCACCGCTGCCATCATCGTGTTCGCACCCGACGACCAGCTCACCTACGACAACTTCGCGGCCGCCATCGGGGCTCCGATGACGGTGATCCTGCCCATGATCGGGATCCTCGCGGTGACGAGCGAATGGAGCCAGCGCAGCGGCCTGACGACCTTCACGCTCGTGCCGCACCGCGGTCGGGTGCTCAGGGCCAAGTTCCTCGCAGCCATCACGGTGGGTGTCGCGTCGATGTTCGTCGCCCTCGTCGTCGGTGTTCTCGGCACCGTCGTCGGGAGTGCCATCGCCGGCGTGGACCCCGTCTGGAACGTCTCGGTCGGCCACTTCGCGACGATCGTCCTGGGCAGCGTCCTCGGCATGGTCTTCGGCTTCATGCTGGGCCTGGTCATCCGCAACTCCGCGGGCGCGATCGTCACGTACTTCGTGTACACCCTCGTCCTGCCGCCCCTGCTCGGCCTGCTGGCGGCGAACCAGAAGTGGTTTGCCGACCTGCAGCCGTGGGTCGACTTCAACTACTCGCAGATGCCGCTCTTCGACGGCAACCTCACGAGCCAGCAGTGGYAGCACCTCGCCGCCTCGGGGGGACTGTGGTTGCTCCTGCCCATGGCGGTCGGGCTCCTGGTCGTCCGCCGCGCCGAGGTCAAATGACGTCGGATCGTCCCGCACTGGAGCTCCGCCGCTCGACCACCGGATCAACCGGTGGGGAGAGCGGCGGAGCTTCTGCTCGTGGCGGATGATGGTTCACGGACTGCCTGCACTCCCACGACGAAAGAGAGACTGCGAATGGCGACCACGAGGTTCACCGTCCACACCAGCTTGTCGCCGAGCGCGGTCATGGGAGTGATCACGGACTTCGGCCCAGACCGGTCCCGGTGGTGGCCGAACGTCGATGAGGCCCACTTCCAGGTCCACGAAATGGGTCCGGACTGGGCAGAGGTGACCGAGGGCACCGGCATGGGGTGGGAGCGGGAGCGCTACTCGTGGGACACCGCAACGGGCGTCGTCACGATCGACACCCTGGAGTCGAACCTGTGGGGCCCGGGCAGCGGCTGGCGGTACGAGCTGGTGCCCTCAGCCGAGGGCACCGACCTGCACGTCTCGCTCACCCGACTCCCGAACTCGTTCCGGGGAAGGATCCTCGCCGCCTTGATCCCCATCGCTGGGCCCCGCGCGCTGGGTAAGCAGTTCCAGTCGGTCCTGCGCAGGGCCGAGAGTCGCTGAAGGGGACGTGTCTGATGATCAGCCGGCGCGATGCCACACGATCCCGAAGTCGTCCGTGAGGGTGTCAGCGCCCGCGTCGTAGCCGAAGAAGATGGTCAGACGTGTCCTGAGTGCGTTGCCTCCAGGTAGGCACACGAGGCTCGCGACCATCAGCACGTCACTGCCGTCCGCATAGCCGGGGCCCGACAGCTGGGCGGGGTTGCCGCCGCAGACGCTGGTCGCGGACTCGTCCACGTAGGCCATCGCATAGGCGGTGCGTCCCGAGCCCCTGATCTCGAGGGTCTGGTTGCTTCCGTCATTGTCGACCGAGGTCCACGTGCCGGCCAGTGCTCCGCCTGCGGCCGATGCGGCGGCCGGAGCGAGGACTGCGGTGGTGGCTGCGAGGATCGCACTGGCCGCTATCGAGACAGTTGCACGATTCATGTCGATTCCCTTCCGCTGCACCGAAATGTGCGTGACTCGATGCTGGCGCGAGGCCCAGTCGACGGCAATGGCCCAACTGGGCCACGCCCGCGGACTAGGCATGCGTTGGTGGCGGTGATGGCGGTGATGGAAGGAGCGATCACCGCCCACCAAGGCCCGCCTGCAGTCCCACGATGTCGTGCGACTCCTGTAGCCACGCTTTCAGTTCGTCGTCCAGGTCGGCCGGCTGCTGAACCTTGACGAAGTGACTTCGCCATCTCGGGCCGTAGTCGGCGGTCCGGACTATCCGTGGGCTGTCCAGCCACCGGTGCAAGGAGAAGCTGACCAAGAAGCCGTCCCTGCGCGGGGAAAGGCCGGCGAACCTGACTCTCGCAACGCAGACCAGCCGCGTCTTCTGCGGGATCACCTGCACGTCGCCCAGTGAGTGCAGCACCGACACATACGTCCGTGCCAGGTCCAGCACGCGTGGGTCCGACGTGGCGAACAGCTCTTCGAGCGTGAAGTGCCCGCAGGAGTGCCACAGGTTCCGCGTCACCAATCTGGCCCCGCAGCGCGGACAGCTCCACAGGGGCGGCTGGCTGCTCTGGGTCCGGGTGTCCTCCACTGCTCCGTGCACCTCCAGACGACTGGGCCTGAAGAACCCTCTGATGTCTTCGATTATCTGGCGGCCGGGCCTTTCGCGGTGCGCCGGCCTTCGATGTTGGGCGCTGTCGACGCCCGGACGACAGGGCTACCGTCGGCACCATGAGGATCCTGGAGCGCCTCACGGAGGCACAGAACGCCCACGACGCCCAGCGCATGGCGTCCCACTTCGCCGAGGACTACGTCAGCTCCCAACCCGCCCACCCCGGCCGTGCCTTCACCGGCAGTGCCCAGGTGCTGTCCAACTGGACCGCGGTCTTCGAGGGGGTCCCCGACTTCCGCGCCGAGCTGCTGGCCTCGTCACACGACGGGGACACCGAGTGGGGTGAGTTCGACTGGCAGGGTCAGCACAGCGACGGCTCACCCTTCGCGATGCGCGGAGTGATCATCGTGAAGGTCCGTGACGACCTGATCGCCGAGGGCAGGCTGTACATGGAGCCCGTGGAACGTACAGGCCAAGACATCGCGGCCGCGGTCGAAGAGCTGTACCGACCGGGGTTACAGCCATCTGACTGACAAACGGCCAGGTCGCTGCCAGCACCAGTTCGCGACGCGCCGTCAGCCGACGATGCGGTCCAGCGTGAGCGGCAGGTCTGTCACGCGCCTACCGGTGGCGTGGCGGACGGCGTTGGCGACGGCGGCGCCCACTCCGACGATGCCCACCTCCCCCGCTCCGAGGATGCCCAACGGCATCTGGGGGTCCGGGTCGTCGAGGGTGTGCACGTCCAGGTGCGGGACGTCCGCATGCACCGGTACGTGGTACTCGGCGAGGCTGGGGTTCATGATCCGCGCGCTCCGCGTGTCGATCAGGGTCTCCTCCCCCATCGCGAGGCCCAGTCCCATGACGATGCCGCCGCGCAGCTGGCTGTGGGTCGTCTTGGGGTTGACCACCCGACCCACGTCGAAGACGCTGACCCACCGACGGATTCGCAGCTCACCGGTGTCGGCGTCGACCCGCACCTCGCAGAAGTGCGCACCGGTGGCGGCCTTCATCCAGCGCCTGCTGTCCAACACCAGCTTGGACAGGAACCGCACCTGCCCCCACATGGCCTTCGGTCCGGTGTCAGCGCCGACCTCAACGGTGAGCGAACGCTCCCCCGAGCGGGTCAGGACCTCGGCGGGGTCTGAACCGTCCGGCATACCTGCCCTGGACGCCAGCGCGTCCAGCTTCTTGCGCATGGCGTGGCAGGCCTTCTCGATCGAGCCGGCAAGGCTCGCGGTCTGGCCAGAGCCCCCCGCGCCCGGGCCCATCGGGAGGTCGGAGTCGCCGTACAGCGTGTTCACCCGTTCCAAGGGCACCCCCAGGCAGTCCGCGACCATCTGGCCCACGACGGTGGCCGTACCCATGCCCATCTCGTGGAAGGCGCAGGCGAGCGTGGCGCTGCCGGTGGCGTCCACGGTGAGCTGGACGTTGGCGACGAACTCCCAGGACGGGTGGATGGCCGCCGCCACGCCCCAGCCGACGAGATCCTTGCCGTCGCGCGTCCCCGGCGCCGGCCGATCGGCCCACCCGAACAGGTCGCGTCCCTGCTCGAGCGTCTGGGCGAGCCTGCGGTGGGAGTAGCGCGTGCCGTGGACCGGGCTCTTCTCCGAGGGCTGGTTGAGCAGGCGCAGGTCGACCGGGTCCATTCCGAGCTCGATGGCAAGCTCGTCGACCGCGGACTCCACGGCAAAGCTGCCCTGCGCCTCGCCGGGAGCACGCATCGCTGTGTTCGTCATCAGGTCGAGCTCGACGACCTTCTGCTCAGCCAGGATCGTCGACGCGTCGTAGAGGTCGAGGCTGCACGCCACGATCTGGTCGGCCTCACCACCGACGCGACCCTTGCGCGACGTGGCCGAGTGGATGAGGGCCTCCATCTGACCGGCTCGCGAGGCCCCGATCGCCACGCGCTGGCGGGTGGGAGTCCGACCACCCACGGTGCGGTAGACACCCTCTCTGGTGAGGGCCAGCCGCACCGGTCGCCCCGCGACCTTGGCAGCCATGCAGGCGATCAACGTGGCGGCCCACACCTTGGACTTGCCGCCGAAACCCCCACCGACGAACTTCGAGACGACGTGGACGTCGCTGGCCGGAATGTCGAACCGCTTGGCCAGGAACTTCTGGGTCCAGTCGATGTTCTGGCATCCCTCGTAGACGGTGAGCCGCTTGCCGTCCCAGACGGCCGTGGTCGCATGCGGTTCGAGGGCGTTGTGGTTGTGCTGGGGCGTGGTGAAGGTCAGGTCCACCTTCACCGGCGAGATCGCGTATGCCGCGCGGGCGTCACCGCGCCTGCCTCCCGTAGCGGGCATGACCGGCATGGATCGGACCTTTGTCGCGGTAGGCAGCTCAGCATCGAAGTCGGCTGTCGGAGTGATGGTTTGGTACTCCACGCGGACGAGGGAGGCTGCGTACTGAGCCGCCTCGAGGGTCTCGGCAACGACGGCGGCAACGGGCTGCCCGTCGACGTGCACCTCGTCGGTGTTGAGGAAGGCGATGGAGCTCCCCGCAGCCATCGTCGAGAGATCCATGGGGTTCATCCGGGTCGGTGGCGGGGTGAGGCGCGGGGCGTTGTGATGGGTCAGGACCAGCACCACACCCGGGTGGGCCTCGGCCCGGGCGACGTCCATGGAGGTGATCCGACCACGGGCGATGGGTGCGTGGACGAGGACGGCGTGGGTCATGCCCGGGAGGGGGTAATCCGCCGAGAACCGTGCTGTGCCAGTGGCTTTCGCGAGGCCGTCCACCCGGTCGACGGCCCTGCCGATGGCGGGTCCGGTGTGCCTCTCCGCCTCTGTCGGCCCAACGGCCTGGGTGGTCCGCTCAGGTGCCAGGGTCATGCCGCACCCCCTTCGTCGCGGAGTCGCCTGAGGGTGGCGGTGATCGTGCGGACTGCGAGGTCGATCTTGAACTCGGTGCTGGGCGTGCCCACGGCCTGCGCCAGCTCGGCACGGGCCGCGGCGGCGAACTCTTCGTCGGTGGCCGGTCGGCCGGTCAGGTGCCGCTCGAGAGTCGTTGCCCGCCAAGGCTTGTGGGCCACTCCACCGAGCGCGACCCGCACCTGGGAAACGGTGTCGTCAGTGACCTCGATCGCGGCGGCCACGGAGACCAGCGCGAACGCGTACGAGGCACGGTCGCGGACCTTGCGGTAGCGGGACCGGGCCGCCAGCGCCTGGGCGGGGAGGGTGACCGCCGTGATGAGCTCGTCCGCCGCGAGGGTGGTGTCCACGTCCGGCGTCTCTCCGGGGAGTCGGTGGAGGTCCTGGATCGGGATGGTCCGGACACCGGAGCGGCTGGCGACCTCGACCTCCGCGTCGAGCAGCACGAGCGCCACAGCCAGGTCGGAGGGATGCACCGCGACGCAGTGCTCGCTGGCTCCGAGTACGGCACCCATCCGGTTGTGACCCCCGGCGGCATCACAGCCGGCACCGCGCTCACGCTTGTTGCACGCGGCGGCGTCGTCGTAGAAGTAGAGGCACCGCGTGCGCTGCAGCAGGTTTCCTCCGACCGTCGCCATGTTGCGGATCTGACCCGAAGCGCCCATGAGAATCGCCTGTGCGAGCACCGGATAGCGTTGGCGCACAGCCAGGTCGGCGGCGAGATCGGTGTTCCTGACGCCTGCACCGATCCGCAGGCCGCCATCCGCCGTCTGCGTGATCTCGGCCAACGGGAGTCGCGTCACGTCGATGAGCACGTCGGGTGTCTCGATGCCCTCACGCATGAGGTCGACGAGGTTGGTGCCACCGCCGAGGAACTTCGAACCCGGCAGGTCCACGATGGCCGCCAGCGCCTCGTCGATGCTGGCCGGCACGGCATACGACACCGGCTTCATCGGCGACCACCCGCCGTGCCGGCGTAGGACTCGATGGCCTCCGCGATGCCGTTGTAGGCACCGCACCGGCACAGGTTGCCGCTCATCCGTTCCCGCAGCTCGAGGTTCGAGGGTTCCGGAGGTGCGGCCAGGTGGTCGGAGACCGCGCTCGGCACGCCTTCGTCGAGCTCGCGCAGCATGCCCAGAGCCGAACAGATCTGCCCCGAAGTGCAGTAGCCGCACTGGAACCCGTCTGCACCGACGAACGCGCGCTGCAGGTCGTGCGGAGCCTCGGGTGTTCCCACGCCCTCGATGGTGGTGACCTCGCGGCCCTCGACCTGCACCGCAAGGGTGAGGCAGCCCAGCACGCGTCGGCCGTCGACGAGGACGGTGCAGACGCCGCACGCGCCCTGGTTGCAGCCCTTCTTGGTCCCCGTGAGGTCCAGATGTTCGCGCAGCAGATCCAAGAGGCTCACCCCTGCATCCACCTCAACCTCGGTCGGTGCTCCGTTGAGGGTGAAGTGGAGCTCCGGAGTGGTACGGGGCTGCACTGGCACTGGCGTCTCCCTTCCTTGTCGGGAGACTAACCCAGCTCTGGCGGTCGGTGCCTTGACCCCGACACTGCCTGGACCCGCAGGCAGGGGAGGTGGCGCGGGTGGAGCCCGCCGAGGTGTTTCCAGCCGCGGACCGGGGCGGGCTCCCCACCTGAGCACGCCGACTGCGCAAGAATGGGTCATGCCCTCATGGTCGGACGCCCGGCGCCACGAGCACGTCCTCTCGTCATTGGCCTGCCCCGCCCGAGCCCAGCGGGGCTAGGTGATCCCCTCGTCCTCGTTCCTGCGCCGGTGGGACTTCGCCGCCGTACTGGTGCTGCTCGGCGTCTTCGTGCTCGGGGCGACCGCCGTCCGGTTCGCCCCGCCCGGATCGTCGGTCGCCGTGTGGTGGCCGGCCGCCGGGCTCGCCGTGGCCTTCCTGCTCGCAACCGGCCCCAACCGCTGGCGGGCGGTGATCGTCGTCGTCGGCATGGTGGTGTTCAGTGGCGCAGCCAACCTGTACGGCGGCCGGCCCCTTCTGGCCGCCACGTGTTTCGGCGTGGCCAACGCCACCGAGGCCGCGGTGGTCTGGTGGGTGATGACCCGGGGAGGGCGCCGCCCGCGCCTCGCCTCGCTCGACGACCTGGGTCGGCTCCTGATCGCCACCCTGACAGGAGCCATCGTCTTCGGCATCCTGGCCGGCCTCACCGTGAGGTTCACGCTCGACGGCACCTTCCTGCCCACGGCGTATACCGTCGCGGCGTCGCACGCGGCTGCCGTCCTCATCATGGCGCCGCTGGGGGTGGCCGTCTCCACCAGCCGGTCCCAGCCCCGCCGCCTGGAGGACCTGCTCCAGGTGCTCACCCTGCTGGCTGTGGTCCTGTGGGTGTTCGGTTCCAGGGACGGGCTCCCTCTGGCCTTCCTCCCGCTCCCCGTGCTCGTCTGGGGCGCGACGAGGCTGCACCTGCGGAGCCTCGCCGCTCAGCTGGTTGGCCTGGGCGTCATGGTCGTCTTCCTCACCAGCGAGGGTGGCGGACCCTTCGCCGCCGCGGGGCGCTCGGGGATGGTCGAACCCGAGACGGTCGGCGCGCTGACCCAGGCGTTCCTGATCACCGCGGCGATCACCGGGCTCGCGCTGGCCGTGGCGTCGACCCAGCGCCGTGACGCCCTCGACGACCTGCACAGCGAGGCGACGTTCACCCAGACGGTGCTCAACTCCGCCGTCGCCACGGCCATCATCGGGACCGACCCCTCGGGCACCATCACGTTGTTCAACCGTGGCGCGACGAACCTGCTCGGCTACCAACCCGAAGAGGTGGTCGGTTCGCTCAACTGGGTCGATCTGCACGACCCGCCAGAAGTGGCCAGGCGTGCGGCCGAGCTCGGCCTGGCGCCTGGTCCGTCCGTCCTGGTCCACCTGCTCGAGGGTGCGGACCGCACGGAGACGCGTGACTGGACCTGGGTCACCCGGGATGGGCGCCGCATCGTGGTCGACCTGACCACCAGCGCGATCGTCGACCAGGCCGGGACGGCCACGGGCTACCTCGGTGTCGCCGAGGACGTCACCGAGAGACGCCTGTCGGCCGACGCGGTGCAGACCGCGCTCCGGCGCGAGCGCCGCGCGGTCGAGGAGCTCACCGCCCTGGACCGGGCCAAGACGGACTTCCTGTCCTCCGTCAGCCACGAGCTGCGCACGCCGCTTGCCAGCGTGCTCGGCTACACCGAGATGCTGGAGGACGGCGCAGTGGGGCCGCTCGCCCCGAAGCAGCTCGACCTCATCTCGCGGATCGACCGCAACGGACGGCGGCTGCTTGCCCTCATCGAGGACCTCCTGCTCAACTCGCGCATCGAGTCAGGGCAGCTCCACCTGTCGCGCCAGCGCTGTGACCTCGTGGAGGTCGTCGACCACGCCTGGGAGTCCGTGGGGGCGCTCACCCAACGGCGAGACCTCCAGCTGTCCCGCGACGTCACCGACCGCCCGGTCCCGCTGCACGGCGACCCGGCCGCCCTCGAGCGGGTCGTCACGAACCTCCTGTCCAACGCCGTCAAGTTCACCCCCGACGGCGGCAGCGTGGTGCTCAGGCTCGACACCACGCGTGACCCCTCCGGCGCGGGCAGGGCGAGGCTGGTCGTGGCCGACACGGGCTACGGCATCACCGAGAGCGACCAGGGTCAGGTCTTCCGCCGGTTCTTCCGCTCCTCGGACGCCAACGAGCGGGCGGTCCAGGGCACTGGTCTCGGGCTGTCCATCGTGCGTGCCATCGTGGACGGCCACGACGGCACGGTCCACGTGACGTCGAGCATCGGCAAGGGGTCGGCCTTCACTGTCCTGCTGCCGTTGGCCACCGTCCCCAGGTCGAACGCCAGAGCCACCTGACGACTCGCCGATGAGTCGCCGATGAGTCGCGGGGTCGGCAGCGGTCTACCTGGCATGGACACGAACCACGAGAGGCCCGCCAGGACGCACCCTGGAGCGCCCACCGAGGCCGACCCGCAGCCGTACGAGCTCGATCCGCTGGTGGACGCCTACATCGAGGCGTTGCCCGCATGGCAACGTGCGCTGTGCCAACAGCTGCGCGAGATCGTGCACGCCGCCGACCCCGAGGTGCAGGAGACGATCAAGCGGCGGGTCCAGCCCTACTTCGTGCTCGAGGGCAACGTCTGCGCCCTGCTCGCCACGAAGGACCACGTCAACCTGTTCGTCTACGACGGCGCCATCGTGGACGATCCGCACAGCCTGGTGACCGCTGGCCACGACAACGCCACCGCGCGCACGATCGCCTTCTGGGAGGGCGATCCGGTCAACGAGCCTGCGCTGTTGGACTTCCTGCGCCAGATCATCGCCAACAACCGGTCCGGTGGGTGGCGGCGGCTCAAGAAGCCCTGAGGCCGAGGCGAGCACTCCCGTCGGGAGCTCGAGGTGGCCGTCCCGTCCCTGCTAGTCGTCCATCGAGCTGAGGTCGGGCGGGACGTCGACGGCGTGCTCCCGCAGGACCTCCAGCGGCACGACCTCGAGCACCGCCTCGTTGGTTGACGCCAGGACGACGTGGGCGGCTGCCCCGTCACGATGCGCCCGCGCCCAGTTGAGGGCCGTCACGCACCAGCGGTCCCCCGGAACCAGTCCGGGGAAGCGGTACTCCGGCATCGGCGTCGACAGGTCGTTGCCGATGCCGCGCTGGTGCTCGAGGAACTCGGCCGTCACCACCGCGCAGATGGTGTGGCTGCCGAGGTCCTCCGAGCCGGTGCTGCAGCACCCGTCACGGAAGAACCCGGTCATCGGCTCGGTGCCGCAGACCTCCAGCCCGCCACCGAGGACGTTGCGCTCGGCCACCTCCCCGGAATCGCCCGGAGCAGGCCCCATCAGCCTTCCTCGCGTGCGGCGGCTCGTTGCTCCTCGCGCAGGCGAGGCTCGGTACGCCGCTCGGGGTGGATGCCGTGCTTGTCACGGTAGAACTCCCGGACCTTGTCCATGTCTGCCACCACGTCCGGTGTGGCGGAGATCGTGGGACCGAAGCCGGCGGTGCGAGTGGGCCCGTCGATGAAGGCAAGGGCGATCGGGAGCTTGGCCGACCGCGCGAGGCGCCAGAAGCCCGATTTCCAGTACTCGCCCTTCTTCCGCGTTCCCTCTGCGGCAAGGATGAGCAGGAACGGCTCACCGCTGCGGGCCTCGCGCACGAGCTCTCGCACCACGGCGCCAGGGTTCTCGCGGTCGAGCGGCAGGCCGCCGAGGCGGTGCAGCAGCCAGCCCACCGGCCCCCGGAACAGCTCCTTCTTGATGAGGACCCTCGGCGTCACCCCGCCCCGCCACATGACGAGCAGCATCATCACGAAGTCCCAGTTGGACGTGTGCGGAGCGCCGACGAGCACCCCTGTCCTGGGGACCTGGCCGACGGCTGTCCACCCACTGGCTCGCAGCACCAGGCTGGCGAGTCGACTCCTCATGGTGTGCCTCTCGGGCAGGGCGCTCCGGTCACGGGTCGGGCGATGACGCTGGTTGGGTCCCGATGGTGGTGAGGCCCGGATGGCTGGTGGGGTCGCTGACGACAGCCTGGGCGACGTCAGTGAGGCGGTGGTGGTTGCGGCGAGCGTAGTGGCGCATGCGCTCGAAGGCGGCATTGACGTCGATGCCGTGGGTCCTGGCAAGCACGCCCTTGGCCTGCTCGATGGCGATGCGGCTGTTGAGAGCACCCTGGAGCTGCTCCGTGAGCACCTCAGCACTGCGGATGCTGCGCTCCTGCAGGAGTCCGATGGTCGCGATGTCGGCCAGGGACTGCAGGATGCGGACGTCGGCCGGCTCCAGCAGGCCGGTGTCGGTGCTGAACATGTTCAGCGCCCCGATGACCTGCCGGCGGTGGCGCAGCGGGAAGGCGTGGACGGACTGGAACCCCGCCTCGACCGCGCGGGGAGCGAACAGCGGCCATCGTTCAGCGGCCAGGTGCAGGTTGGTGTTCACGACTGCGGTGCCTGTGCGGAAGCAGTCGAGGCAGGGGCCCTCCTGGTACTGCAGCTGGAACAGCTCCAGCAGCTTGACCGACTCCGCCGAGGCGGCCATGTACTGCAGCTGGCCACGGGGGTCGGCGAGCAGGAGGCCTGCGGAGGCGGTACTGCTGACCTCGGCGGTGTGCCTGGTCAGGGTCTCCAGGAACTCGATGACGTCGAAGTCGTCGACGAGCGTGTCCGCCACCTCGACGAAGACCTCGGCGAGCACATCAGCTGCAATCATCCTCTCCGCCCCTTCCCCGTCGTGGCTCCCGGGCGGGCCGGTCGTCTGCCCGTCATGCGGTGTCTCGGTTCAGTCTGAGTTTACCGGCGACGATGTCCTTGGCGACATCGCTGATGTAGCGATTGTGGGCGTAGGCGTGGCCACGCAGGCGGGCCATCGCCTCGTCGATGCCGACACCCAGGTCGACCATCACCATCCCCTGCGCCTGGTAGACCTCCAGTCGGTAGGCCATGGCGTCATCGAGGTCCCCTGGGGTCTTTCCGTCCTTGGCGCCGTCCTGTCCGTCCACCAGCAGGCCCATGGCCACCTCGGCGAAGGTGACGGCCCGGGTGAGTGCATCGGTGGTCAGCGAACCCGGCTCGTTGCGGTAGACGTCGAGCGCGCCTGCCCGAGCAGTCCCGACCTGCAGGGGGAACGCGAAGACCGCCTGGACACCGTGCTCCTGCGCCGCGGGAGCGTAGCCCGGCCAGCGTCGCAGTCCATGGGTGGGGAGATCTGGCTCCAGGACCGGGCGGCGCGAAGCGAAGGCGTCGATGCACGGACCCTCGCCGAGGGTGAACTGCAGCTCCTCGAGCTCCCGGCTGGCCAGGCCAGACGCCGCGATCGTCCCCCCGCCGCGGTTGTCGTCCGTCAGGAGGCTGAGCCCGACACCCGTGGCCGGAAGTGCGCGGGTCAGCGCGAAGCACAGTCGTTCGAGTCGACCGATGGTTCCAGGGGCTGCGTCTGGTGGGGGTGGCTCGTCGTCGATGAGCTGGTTGGCACGAGCAAGGCGCCACTGGGCGTCGTTCACCCGGACCTCCCCGGAGAGCACGTGGGGACGGGGACCGGGCAACCGAGGCCCAGAGGTGCGGTGGCGGCACCCGCACTCACCATGCTCATGTGCTCACCCCTCGTCGACTCGGACCCGGTCTGGGCGCTGTCGTCGGCGTCCGGGGGCTGGCTGCTCGGCCTTCGTCAAGAATAGCCCCGATGGCGTTCAGGGCGGGGGATGCGATGACTCTAGCGATGCCTCTCGTGATGCCTCTCGCGACGCCTCAGGCCAGGCCGGCCCGGTGCGCGATCACCACCAGGTGCACGCGGTCGCGAGCGTCGAGCTTGGTCTGGATGCGCGACACATGTGTCTTCACCGTGGTCTCGCCGATGAACAGGCTCCGCGCGATCTCGGGGTTGGTGGCTCCCTGGGCAACGAGGTGCAGCACCTCCGACTCCCTCGGCGAGAGGCGACCCAACGCCGCCACTGCCTCGGGGTGTTCCTGCCTGGGTTGGCCGCGGACCAGCTGCGCGAGCACCTGCTTCTCCACGGCGACGTCACCGGCGGCCACTGCGCGAATCGCCGCGACGAGCGACTCCCGGGGGGCGTCCTTCAGGAGGTACCCGCTGGCGCCCGCCCGTAGCGCGGCGAGAACGTAGTCGTCCGCCCCGAAGGTCGTCAGGATGAGAATCTTTGTGGGAGAGCCAGATTCGACGATCCTTCGGGTGGCCTCGATGCCGTCGACCTCCGGCATGCGGATGTCCATGAGGGCCACATCGGGTGCCAGCGTCGTGATCAGGCCTATCGCCTCGGCGCCGTCCGCGGCCGTGCCCAGGACGGTGAAGTCCTCTTCCGCATCGAGGATGGCCGCGACACCGTCACGGATGAGGAACTGGTCGTCGACCACGACCAGGGTCGTCACGGGGCGTCCCCGAGGGGCAGGACCGCGCGCACCCGGTAGCCGCCGCCCGGCCGCGGTCCGGTCGTCAGCATGCCGCCACACGCCGCCACCCGTTCGTGCATTCCTGACAGCCCGTACCCGGGTGCGGCTGCGGTGCCGTTCACCTGGCCGGCCGCCGCGCTGTCGTTCTGCACGTCGATGACGAGCAGGTCGGCCTGCTGTCGCACGGCGACCGAGGTGGGTGATGCGTGAGCGTGCCGCAGCGCGTTGGTCAGAGCTTCCTGCACCACCCGGTATGCCGTGGCCGAGGCCTCGGGGGTGAGCGTGGGTTCGCCGTCGGGCGCGTCGAGCGTGATCTGCAGCCCGGACTCCCGCATCCGCCGGACCAGCTCGGGGACGTCGGGCCAGGTCGGTGGGTGGGCGGCGCCACTTCCCTGCGTCGGATCCCGCAAGGCCTCCAGCAGGCGTCGGGTCTCGCCGAGTGCATCACGCCCCGTGTCCTGCACCCGGAGCATCGCCTCGTCCGCCCGAGCCGGGTCCGAGGTCATGAAGAGCCGCGCCAGCTCGGCCTGCACGACGATGACGCTGAGGCTGTGCGACACGACGTCGTGGACCTCACGTGCAAGGCTCACCCGCTGGTCCGCAACGTCGGCCTGGGCCCGCGCGGCGACCGCCTGGGCGACCTGCTCACGAAGGATGCCTTCGTGGCGAAACGCAGCCCCCAGCGCGAAGATCCACCACGAGTTCAACCCCCACGCCCACGCGTTGTCGACGTTGATCTGAGGGATGACGCTCGTCCACAGCAGGACCGGGACCTCGGGCAGGACGAGGGCGGCATACTTCGACACCCCTGCGCCATAGCGTCCGCAGGCGAACACGGCGACCACGAGCAGGTAGAGGCCGGCCAGCAGGAACGCGTGGAGCTGCGCCGTCGTGGTCAGCGCGAGCGAGCCGACCACCACCACGAGCGCGGGAACCGGATGCGCCCGCCGCAGGCACAGGGCGGCGAACCGGGCGATGAAGTCGCTGACGTCGGAACGCCCGCGCAGTGACAGGGCTGCGAGCTGCAGGGCGGCTATCCATCCCTCCGTGCGCTCCTCGAGGGCTGCCACCTCACGTGCCGTGAGGTCCAGGCCCGCGGAGGCGTTGAGATATGCCGTGGCCTCCTCCGGCGTGAAGCGAAGGTCAGCTGCTCGGATCTCGACCAGCTCCCCCCGCACTCGCCACCGTGGCAGCGGCAGGTCCGGGTCGGCGCGGGTGCTCAACAGCACGTGGACGTTCGGAGGACAGTGCTCCAGGAAGAACGTCATGCCCTCGCGCACGCCGGGGTCGACGACCACGTGGTAGTCGTCGAGGACCAGCCAGACCTCCCCCGGCGCCGCGGCCAGCTCGTTCAACAACGGGGTCAGCACTCCCCCGACCGACATCGGCGCGGATGCAAGGCGTTCCAGTGCAACGACGCCGATGCCGGTCACCGCCGTCTGCAACGCCGTCACGACATAGGTCCAGAACGACGCTGCCTCGTTGTCCGCGCTGTCAAGCGAGACCCAGGCGACAGGGCGACCTGCCGTTCCCGCCTCGAGGACCCACTCCGACATCAGCGTCGTCTTGCCGAACCCGGCAGGGGCCGAGACCAGCGTGAGCCTCGCCTGTCCTCCCGCGTCGAGGAGCTCGTGCAGGCGTGCGCGGCCCACCAGACCCTGTCGCAGCCTGGGAACGTAGAGCTTGGTCCCGATCAGCGGACGTGCCACACGCATCCCCGTTCGACGGTGCGCCACCTCTGGGTGGCGTCGCCCGGCCAACGCTAACGCGCCGGGCACCGGCAGACCCGGGGACGGTCCTTTCGCCTCTTGGGTGCCGGCGCCGGACCGACGTTCAGAGCTGCGTGCTGAGGTACGCCTGCAGCGCGTTCACGGTCCGGGCGTTCCAGGTCCCGGCCCCGTCGCGTGCGATGCCGACATAGGACTGCATCGCAGCCATCGAGTGGGGGCCCCACTGTCCGTCGACGGGGGTTCCGACCCGAGCCTGGAGAGCCCTGACGGTCGCGGAGCCGAAGGTGCCGGTGGCGGTCACGCCCAGCCAGCGCTGCAGTGCCGCGATGGTCAGCGGCCTGAACACGCCGTCCACGGCGAGCCGTGTCACGAGCAGTCCGTCGGTGGCCTTCTCGAGCAGGACCCGGTATGCCGCCGCGTTGACCTTCGCCCGGAACGCCGGGTCACTGGCCGTCCTGGCACTCACGGCAGCGACCATCGCCGGCAGGACGGCGGGGTTGACGGTGAGGACGATGTCGCCGCCGGCTGAGATGAAGCTGGTGGCGCGCGTGCCGGGAGACCACGCCGCGACCTGCCTGGCGTTGCCCAGGTCGTCACTCATGACGACGCCGGTGAACCCGAGGTCTCCGCGGATCATCCCCGAGATCACGGTGGGAGAGAACGCAGCCGGGCGGTCGGCGTCGATCCTGGAGTACACGGCCAGGGACACCATGACCATGCGCGCACCGGCGGCGATGGCCGAGCGAAACGGAGCGAGGTCCCCCGAGGTGCGGCTCGTCACGCTGTCGGTCACTCCGGCGGTGGTGTCGGTGTTTGCCGTCACGTGTCCGAGGCCCGGGAAGTGCTTGGCCGTGACGGCGAGGCCGACACTGCGTTCGCCCCGGACGATGTCGCCGCCCTTCGCGGCGACCACCGTTGGTGTGTAACCGTATTCGCGGGAGTAGCTGCCGATGGGCACGTTCTTCGTGCCGAGGCTCGCCGGTACCGTGTCCACGACCGGGGCCAGGTTCAGGTCAACGCCCGCTCGCGACAGCTGCTGTCCCCAGGTCTTGGCGTTCGCCGTCAGGGTCGCATCGGTCCAGGTGCCCTGGGTCAGGGCTGACGGGATGCGCGTGAAGCCGGCGCCCTGGAGCACCTGGACCTGCCCGCCCTCCTGGTCGGCGGAGACGTAGAGGGGAACCCCCGCCGTCGCGCCGGCGGTCGTCAGCCGGTCCGCGCTGGCCGCGAGGTACCGCACGGGTGCGGCCCCGGCATACGTCCGGCCTGTGAGGATGAGGTTGCCCACGTGGTGCGCGGTGATCGCGGAGGCCGCGGCGGAGGACAACCCCGTCGCGGGCGTGCCGACCATGAACAGCTGCCCGATGCGCTGCGCCTCGGTCATCCTGGTGAACGCCGCCTGGGCGAGACTGGCGGGGCTCGCGGCGGAAGCTGCGCTGGCCCCAGTGGTCATCGTCGTCGTCAGGGTGGTCGCCAGCGCCAGGGTCAGCACGCCCACCACGGAGGCACTTCTGGTCGGTCGCCCTCGTTCCATACCTCGAAGACGAACGACGGTGGCAGCCGGTTGTCTCCGGTCATCCCTGCCGCGCGTTCGGGCCCGGGTCCGTCGGCGAAACTCCCGTCGGATTCTGCTGCGGACGATGCGGCGACGGTGGAGGATCGAGGTGGGTGGGCGCCGACCGGTGCCGGCCTGAGACCTCGAAGGAGTAGTCGTGTCGAAGTACATGGTCTTCTACAACACCACCAGCGCCATGCGCGCCCAGATGGCTGAGATCCCGCCCGACCAGGCAGCGGCCGGGATGCAGGAGTGGATGGGCTGGGGCGATCGCGTCGGGGACAACCTCGTCGACATGGGATCGCCCCTGGTGAACGAGGGCGACGCCGACGTGCAGGTGTCGGGTTACTCGGTGATCGACGCCGACTCGCAGGAACAGCTGGACGGGTTCCTCGAGGGACACCCGCACACCGCGGCGGGCGGCACGATCTCGACGCAGAAGTTCATGGAGATCCCCGGCATGTGACCGGGACGCGGGGGCGAGCCGAGGGGCACGCCCCCGCGTCGGCCTTGCGTGGTCAGCCTTCGAGGTCAGCCGTAGTCCTGTCCGAGCGGGACGGTTCCCGCGGCCTTGGCCACGTGCGCCGACACCGTCGACCTCTGCCTGAGGACCTCCCGACCTCCCCCACCTGACACTCCCAGCGTCA
Source organism: Pedococcus sp. P2_E5 (assembly GCF_056403895.1). Classification (NCBI taxonomy): domain Bacteria; kingdom Bacillati; phylum Actinomycetota; class Actinomycetes; order Micrococcales; family Intrasporangiaceae; genus Pedococcus; species Pedococcus sp. P2_E5. Next base: position 4,697 of record NZ_JBFUEP010000025.1, on the reverse strand, counting down.
TGACCGGCCCGACACCTCTCGCGTAGAACTTGTACTCGAGGACGTCGGGCTGGATGGTGATGGTGTCGCGGGTCAGCAGCACGTCACCGAACTTGCCCGCCGCCACCTCGGCGATCTCGTTGACGCTGAGGATCTGGCCGTTGTCCTCGGCCTTGCCCTGGTAGAACTCCTGGCGGTACCTCATCCCGACCTCCGGCCTGCCCGGCATGACGACGCCGGCCAGCGCTCCGTCGACGCCGGCCTCGAAGGAGCCTTCCTTCGAGGAGACCTTGCCGTCCTCGAACTCCGCGGTGTCCTCACCGAGGTACCAGATGGTGCCGTCGCGGTGCTGCGCGTAGTAGTCGAAGGTGTCCTCCACGAGCCCCTCCTTGGCGGTGACCGTGTCGCGCACCACCCGCGCGGTGACCCCGTTCGCCACCACGCGCGTGAGACTGGTGACGGTCACGACGACCGTGAGGGCGCGACCCTCGTCGTCGACCTCGTCGTAGGTCCACCGGGTTCCCGGTTCCATCGGCCAGTACGCGTTGTCGATCACCGTCGTGAAGTCTGACGGCTGCATCGAGACGCTCTGGCCACCCTGAGGCAGGGCGACCGGCTCCGGCCCCGTCGACCCCGTGGACCCGCTGGGTCCGGTCGAGCCCGTGGACCCGCTGGGTCCGGTCGAGCCCGTGGACCTGGTCGATGCCGTGGACCCGCTGGACCCGCTGGGCCCGGTGGATGCGCTGCATCCACCCGCTACGAGGGACACCGCAGCGGCGGCTGCGGCGGCAGCCGCCACGGACCCCGCCCGGACGGTCGGGCGTGCGCCCCGGCTACCCGTTCTCGTGGTCCGCCTTGCTGCCCACGACGTGGAACTGGTCGTCGAGCTGGACGTCCACCTGGCTGCCGTCGCCCAAGGTGACCTCCACCTCGTACAGGCTCTCCTCATCACCCACCTCCGTCTCGGTCACGCGGCCGCCGCCGGTCTCGGCCAGCGCGGCTTCCGTTGCCTGCTTCAGAGCCGCTCCCGTGATGGGTCGGTCCGTGGCGCCGTCGTCCCGGCCGCCCGCGACGGCTGCGCCGGCACCCAGAACACCAACGAGGCCAACGGTTCCGACGAGGGCGATTGCCCGGCGCTTCGTCATCCGAAGTTCCATGTCGAGTCTCCTTCCGGTTCATCCCGAGACTAGGAGGGCGAGATGAGGTGACCATGAGCTCTCATCGGGATCTCACGTGGCTGCCTACCATGGAAGAGTGCACCTGCTGCTCGTGGAGGACGAGCCGAAGATGGCCCAGCTGCTCCGGCGCGGGCTGGGCGAGAACGGCCACGTCGTCGAGGTGGCACTCACTGGGGAAGCAGCGGTCGACGCTGCGACGACCGGCGAGTTCGACGCCGTACTTCTCGATGTGATGCTGCCCGACATCGACGGCTTCGAGGTGTGCCGACGCCTGCGCCGCGGCCACAACTGGGTGCCGGTCCTGATGCTGACCGCGCGCACCGCGGTGCGTGACCGCATCCAGGGCCTGGACGTGGGCGCCGACGACTACCTGACCAAGCCGTTCGCCTTGGTGGAGCTGCTGGCGAGGTTGCGCGCCCTGGCCCGTCGAGGGTCTGTGCCGCGGCCCCCCACGCTGGTCGTGGGTGACCTCACGCTGGACCCGGCGACGCGTCGGGTATGCCGTGGGGGCGCGTCCGTCGTCCTCTCCTCACGCGAGTTCGCCCTCCTCGAGGCGTTCATGCGTCGACCGGGTCGGGTGCTCACGCGTGACCAGCTTCGTGATCTCGTCTGGGATGTCGCGCAGGACGGCCACTCCAACATCGTGGATGTCTACGTGCGCTACCTGCGCGAGAAGATCGACCGCCCGTTCGGCCACAGGTCGCTGCAGACGGTCCGCGGTGTCGGATACCGCCTCGACAGCTCGGGCCGATGAAGGCCGCGAACCGCCTGCCGATCCGCATCCGGGTCGCGGCTTCCTTCGCCATCGCCACCGCCATCGCCCTCGCGGCCCTTGGCACGTTCGTCTACGTGCGCGTGGACAACACGCTGACCCAGCAGAGCCGTGAGGCCATGGCCATCCAGCTGGACGCGCTCGCTCGTGTCCCGTGGCCAGGTCGCGCCGACGCCACCACGTCCATGACGGGTGAGTTCTTCGCCCAGATCACGACGCCGGAAGGTCGGTTGGTGGCCTCCTCGCCGCAGGTCTCGGGCTCAGTGCTGAACACCGACGATGTGGCCCGCTCGACCCGCGTGAACCAGGCAATTGACCGCCCGGTCCGGCTCGTCGGGGAGGAAGAACCAGAGGGGAGCCTGCTCCTCGTCCGCCGGGTCTCAGACCAGGTCCTCGTGATCGGCACCTCGCAGTCCCGCACAGAAGACGCACTGGGCGGCATCCAGGCGCAGTTCCTCGTGGGTGGACCGCTGGCGCTCATCCTGGCGTCCGGGCTGGGGTACCTCGTGGCGGGATCCGCCCTGCGTCCGGTCGAGCGCATGCGACGGAGGGCGGCCGAGATCTCTTCGACGTCGACGGGCTCCAGGCTGCCGCTACCTGTAGCCCACGACGAGATCCACCGACTCGGCTCGACCCTCAACGGCATGCTCGACCGGCTCGACTCCGCGGTGCAGCAGCAACGCCGCTTCGTCGCGGAGGCCAGCCACGAACTGCGCACACCGCTGTCGCTACTGCGCGTCGAGCTCGACCTCGCGCTGTCCCGGCCGCGCTCCCGCGACGAACTCGTCACAGCGCTGACGTCGGCGAACGAAGAGGTGTCGCGACTCACCGCGCTGTCCGAAGGTCTCCTCACCGTGGCTGCGACCGACCAGTCGCCCCTGCCCCTCGACCTTGCCGACGTCGACATCGACCAGCTGGTTCACGGTGTGGCGCAGCGCTTCTCGCCTCGGGCCGCCGCAGAGGGGCGGCGCATCGAGGTGCGTGCTGATGGGTCGTTGGCGATCCGCGGTGATGCTGTCCGCCTGGAGCAGGCGCTGGGCAACCTCGTCGACAACGCGCTCAGACACGGCGACACGGACGTGTGCCTCGATGTCTCGAGCCAGCCCCACCAGGTGACCATCAGGGTTCGCGATCGTGGGCCGGGCCTCTCCGTGGACCTGCGGCAGCGTGCCTTCGATCCGTTCAGCAGGGACGGTGGGTCCCGGCCAGTCCGAGGGCACGGCCTGGGCCTGGCCATCGTGGACGCCATCGTCACCGCACACGGGGGAACGACCACGATCGGCCCGCGCTCCGACGGTCCCGGCACCGAGGCAACGCTGACCTTGCCCGCCGCTCCCAGCTAGCTCACGAACGCGGCTAGAGCCAGGTGTGGATGCGGACCGTCGTGCCTGCCTCGCCGGAGCGGACCTGGACGAGGTCGCACAGCTGGTTGGCCATCCACAGGCCGCGCCCGTGCTGCTCCCCCCACGGCGGCAGGCGTCGTCCGATCATCGGGTCGGCGATGTGGCCGTGGCCACGCACCTCGCAGACCAGCGCATGGTCCTCCTGCCAGATGCGCAGCTCGCTCTCGCCGCGGCCGTACACGGCACTGTTGAGGGCGACTTCGTGGACGGCGAGGGCCAGGTCGTCGCTGCGCTCCTGCGTGAGTCCGACCGACGAGGCAGACGCCTTGACGTCCGCACGGATCGCCGCCAGGTCATCGCTACCGAAGACTCGGTGGGAGACCGCGACCTCGACCGCTCCAAGATCGGTCTCGAACATCGTCACGACGTGATGGGCTCCGCCGTAGGTGGTGCTCCCACGATGCGTCTCGATGTCGACAACCACGGGGTGGGAGCGGTGTGCCTCCGCCACCACGCTTTCCGGGAGCGTGCCCAGGTCATAGGGGCACATCAGCCACAGGGGGGTTTCGGTGTCGACGGCCATGTTGAGCAGTGCCTCGTGCATCTGGCACTCGGCGAGCTCGGCGAGCCGTCGGCCGTGCCAGATCGGCTCGCCGATACCCCGCACCGGTTGCCCGGGGTGCGCGTCCGTGAAGCGCTGCCATGCGGGAATGATCCGCGCCGGGTTCGCCCCGAGCCGAACCATGTCGAAGAACTCCACCTGGTCCGCGAGCCCACCGAGGGCGTCGCGCAGCAGGTCGATGTGGGAGGGGACGACCGCGACCATGACGGGCTGGCCCGCGCTGAGGCCTTGCGTGACGAACGGGACCGTCCCAGCAAGGAACTGGTCGTCACCGGACCAGAAGAACGCCTCGTGTCTGTAGCCGTCGTGCGTCCGACGCGCTGCGCCGGCGCCGCGCTCGGTAGCCGCACCCTCCACTGGGGTGTCGACTTGGTCGGTTCCCTGCGGCGACGTAGCCGCTCCCTTCGCGAGGGCCCGCCGCTGAATCGCGGCGGACAAGCGTGTGCAACGTCTCCCCCGAGGCTACGCCCGAATCGCCGGCTCGAACCCAAGTTCGCACTGCCTATTTGTCCCGGCGTCGTCGTGCGGAACACTGTTGGGTGCACAGCGGTTGCACGCGGAGCGAGCCGGGGGCGTCATGGTGGATCGACCAGTGAAATGACGAGGCCAGTGAGCCTCGGGCCGAGGTCGTGGGCACCGTCGGAGAGAGATGCCATCGGTCATGACAAGACGATCAGACGACGGCAGTTCCCGACGCTTGTCCTCCTGATCGTCGGCGTTGCCGCCCTGGTGGGGGTGACGGCTGGGTTGCTCCGTTCACCAGGTCCCGACGCGAGTCCCTCGACCGTGAGCGCGTCCACCAC